>JAFWGF010000002.1 GCA_017512495.1 Bacilli bacterium | reverse complement strand
GCTCTCAGTCGCTGACCATTTTTTCCTGTATAGAGTTTTGAATTAACTACTTGGATAATTTCCTCATCAACAAATCAATATCAATTATAGTACATATACTTAGTAATGTCAACAATTTTAGAAACTGTGACCTCCTCCACCACCGGAGAAGCCACCGCCTCCTCCTCCGCCACCGCCGGAGAAACCTCCACCAGAAGAACCACCACTTGAAGATGACTCTACTGGAGAATAAACTTTATGTGTACCAGTTTTTGTTCCTACTACATTAGCAAATACTACTGATGCTTCACTAGCATTTAATATTTTTTTTCTTGAAGCCTTTTTTATTCTCATAGTCGTTAACACATACATGAATGTTAACAAGAAGCCTAACACTAATGAGATAACAACATTACTTATATATCGCATTGGTTCAGCTATTTTTTGTCCTGATAATAGATTATCTATTTGCATAAAAGCCTTTTCAGCACAACCATAATAATCTCCATCAGATGCATATCTATAAACATTATCAGTAATTATTTCTGCTTTCTTATCAGTTATTACTTCATAATTAGATCCAGCTGAACATATATATATCTTTCTATTATCCATATCTATTAAGAACATTGTTCCACTCTCATTACCAAAATGATTATAGTAATAATTTGCAGCATAAGCTTCTACTGAAAGATCATTATCATCAATTGATTTAAATACTATATAACCATATTCAGTTAAAGGAGACATTACATCTTCTAATCTTTTCTCTTCTTCTTCACTTAATAAATTAGCATCATCCTCGATAATTAATTTATTAGTAGTTTTTTCTGCAATTAAATTATTATCTAAAGAGATATAATAATCCAATTCGCTAAGAGCAGACATTAATCTATGAGTATATGCATCATGATGAGATTTAGTACGAGATGTTTCTCTCATATGATTATTTTGTTCTGTATAAATACTTTGTTCTTTATCTTCCGGAACCAACACTTTAATATCACCAAAAGCTTTAACAAGCATGGTAGTTTTATCATTTGGGTCAGTATCTTCTGGTACACTTTCAAAATCATAAATATTTAGTAATATCATAACTCCATTCATATCACCAAATTTTTGGTTATAATTTGTAAGTACTACTGACTTAAGATGTTCCATATCTCCAGTACTTTTAACTATCTTTAAATAAACATTTCCTTTATTTAGTATTTTACGTGATCCACTTGAAATACTATCAAAATTTTCATTTGTAAAAGTATTGGTATCATCTTCAATAATTAATTGATATTCATTATTAGCTTGTTTTTCTTGATAAACTTCTGCTTTTACTACTGTAAAAGGTATTAATAAACTTATTAGTAACAGTAATATTAAACATAATTTTTTATTCACTTTCATCACCTCCACGTTTTTCTAACTGAGGTAACTTAGTTGAAAGTAACTCATTATGTTTCTTTAATAAACCATAGAATGTTATTAATAATAATCCTAGTGATATTAAAGCAGATGCATAGTAATAAATATCTCTGACTAATCCTGAAGCTAATACTACTAGTGGAATTACTACTGCTAAAACTAAAATTAAGAAAGTTACTGCAGAAAATCTTTTAATTTTGTCTTTATCCTTCTTTACTGATTTTATTCCTTTATCATCAGCATGTGTCTCACGATTTTTTAATTTACCATTTTGAATAATATTTATTATTAATCCAATAATAGCAAAACCACTTGCTATTGCACATACTTCTTTTGGATTTAACACTAGTCCTGAATTAATTAATACAAATATAATAGCTGCGATTATTAATGAAGCAACAATATACTTTGAATAAGATACTGGTAATTCAGTTACTAACTCTCCTGTTTGGCCATTAACAATAGCATAATTTACATTCTTTTGATCTTTACTACGAATAGCTAAGAAGTATAAAGGGTACATACCTACTTTTTGTTCAACATCTTTAAAGTCAATATATCCTGAACTACATCCGTATTTTCTTACTTCTTTCATGCTTAATAGTTTATCACTATAGTCATCAACAGCTGTAATAATAGCTTCATTTAAATAAATATCTCCACTTACGTCTTTAGTATCAGCATAAAATCCTAATAAATAATTTGGATTAAATTCTTCTTTTTCTTTATCATCAAAAGGTATTGCTCTACTATACCTATCATATAACTTAGATGACAAGTCATAAGACAATCCTTCGTATTTAGCATCTACATCAAATTCTATTGTATAATCATCATAATATTGATAATCTCCTGATCGATGTGAGTACTTAGATCCTTTTTCTTTCTTTGGACCACTATAACTTAATTTATAAATACAATAAGGCATATAAATACCTCTAAATTTTTGTAGTACTAAATCTGATTTCATATAATTTGGCACAAATAGAGATTTATTAACCTTACGTTTAAATATCTCAATACATTCTTCTTTTGTCTTAGAAAAAGGAATTATATAATCAGGTTTAGTTTGAACCATCATTTTAGATTCTATCATTGCTTGTGATCCGCAATAACTACAAAAAGTTATGGCAGTTTCATCAAAATTCATTAAACTAGCTCCACATTGTGAACAAGTATATACTTTTCCTTCCAAATCATTACTTTCTCCAGCTTTCTTAGTTGGAGCAATTTTTTCTTTTGGATCAAAACTACTTCCACAATGCTCACATTTTACTTGTTTTTCTTTGACATTGTAATTTAATACACCACCACAATTAGGACATTTAATCATAAAATCACTCCTATTAATCGTTTAATAATACCTCTGTCTTATTCTCCTTACCATCGCGAAGATAAGTAACTTCTATTCTATCTCCTGCTTTGTATTTATATAATTCATATCTTAAATGCGCACTATTTTTAACTTTTACTCCATTCATCTTAGTAATAATATCACCTTTTTGTAATCCAGATTTAGCAGCTCCTGTATCTTTCTTTACCTCTACAATTACTACGCCTTCTTTTACATTTTTTGGTACATCAACACTATTATCTCCAATGTTTTCCATAGTAACACCAAATACTGGCCACTTTATTTTGACACCATCTTCTAATGTTTTGATATAACTCATTACATATTCTATTGGTATAGCAAAACCCATACCTTCAATATTATCATCAACTAATTTCATTGAGCATACACCAACAACTTCTCCATTAACATTTAACAATGGTCCCCCACTATTTCCTGGATTCAATGGAGCATCTATTTGTAATACTTCCATTACCCAATCATAATTATTTGATTTAGATACAGAAGTCTCTACTAATCTATTTTTTCCAGAAAGTATCCCCGAAGTAACACTTCCATTATATTCAATACCTAATGGTGATCCTACTGTAAATACTGTATCACCCAAATTCATATTTTCACTACTACCTAGTTTTGCGACTAATGAAACATATTTTTTATCTATTTGTAAAACAGCTAAATCTAAATATTGATCTTTTCCTAATATCTTAGCATCTATCTCTTCATTACTAGATAGTAATAATTTAGTCGTTTTATCAGATTTTAAAACATGCTCATTAGTTAGTATATATCCATATCTATCATCAGTTTTATAAATAAAACCAGTTCCAGTTCCAGATACTACTCCACCTTCATATTCTTCAATAACTACTACTGCTTTATATATCTTCTCTACTGATTTAGCTAAAGAAGACTTTTCATATACCTTAGTATTATCCTTTATGATAGTATAGTTGTTCTTACTTCCAACAGGATTAACTTTCAAGTAAACTAACATAAATAGTCCACCTAATAGAAAAGAAAGTACAACTAAACATACTTGAATAGTAGCTTTTAATACCATACTTCTATTCGTCATTTAAGTCAGTACTCCTTTCAATATCAGCTAATTCTCTCCAATTTAATGGGAATCCCATCTTCTCAAGAACCACATTTATTCTAATAGTATGAAGATTATAACTTAATGTTTCAATTACATGATCAAATTCAATTGTCATATTCTTAAATTCTTCTGGATCCAATAATTGTTTTAAAATAATAATTAAAGCAAATAAATCATTCTTACCATAAACATATTCATCATCAACTTTTCTTATCTTTAATAAACTATGAAATACAGTATCATCAATAGCTTTTTGAGTTTTATTTTCGTATAAAATATCTTCATGAGCACACAAATTACGATAATTAGCTAATATTGGTAAATATACAGTTAAAACATCTGAATCTACCCCATAGATATTAGCTATATCTTTTTGATCTTCTGGTTTTAAAATAGAATACATCTCACTAACAATACCAAAAGATAATACTTTAACTAAAATCCATAATGGAATATATCCATAATTAGAAACATAATGTTGAGTAGCTGAATGTTGTGAACCATTTACTCTAATTTGTCTCTTCATCTTCTTTAATAAGTCATTAACTTGTGCTTGTTTCTCAGGATTTTTAGTAAAATTCTTTTCCTTCAAATACTCTCTTTCTTTATATCCATATTTCTTAGATAATTGATAGGAAATAATTGATTTCATATTATTTTCTATTACTAATAAATATTTAAATAAGACATTACGAAAAGAACGATCAAATAAGAATAAACTATACATCTCTTCAAAAGTTGTTCCATCTCTAAATGTTCTATTTTCTTCAGACTTTAAAAATAAATGTCTGTATCCATTTAAAAAGAAGTAATTCTCTCTTAATAAGACTTGTTTAGCATATCTTTCATCGCTAATTATCATACCTTTATGTTTAAAGATTTCGACTTGTTCATCTAAGTTTTTAAAGTTCTTTTCTATCATAGTCTCACCTATTATAGATTATACCATAATATTAATAATAAAAATATGATTTTTTTATTTATTTATTTGTGTTATAATAGCAATAATTATTTATTTTGGGGGGATTTTATGCCAGCAACCATAACACACGCTTTTTTTGCGAAAGATATTTATGATATATTACCTGAAGATTTAACTGAAAAAGTAGATCTTCAAAGATTAAAAATGTTTTCTCAAAGTGTAGATAGTTTAATGTTTTATAACTTATTTTCATTAGCTCCAGGAAAATGGATTAGAAAATTTGATAGTTATTTTCATGAGAATAATACTCAAGATTTTTTTATAAATTTACTTAAGTATATAAAATTTAATAATATTAATGATTCAGATGTTTATGCTTACTTAATTGGATCTATTTGTCATTATGCTTTGGACTCTACATTACACCCTTATGTTGTTTATAAAACAGGTCATTTTGATAAAAAAAATCCTAGTACTTATAAATACAATAATATTCATGCTTTCATGGAAACATATATTGATAATGACATGGTAAAAAGAAGAATGAAATGTAATCCATATAGTTTTGATTTCATAGATTATTGTTTTGATACTAGACCATTTTCTAAAGATTTAACTAAGACTATAAATGACACTTTCTATACTACTTTTAAACTTAATGGTATGAGTGATGTCTACTATAAGTCTCTTAAACAAATGAAAACAGCTTTATGGTTATTTAGAAAAGATCGTTTTGGAATAAAGAAGTTTATTTATCAATTAGTTGATACATTTACTCCTAGAAGTGCCTATAGATTTGAAGCTATTAGTTATCATTATCCATTAAAAGATGTTCATAATTACTTAAATAATGATCATAATACTTGGAGAAATCCTTGTATTTATGAAATGACTAGTACTGAATCATTTATCGATTTATATTTAAAAGCTATTCAGTTTGCCAAAGATTTAATCTATAAAAGCTTTGAATATCTTGATGGAGAAGATATAAAATTAGAAAAAGTATTCACTAATCTAAGTTATATTACAGGTCTTGATTGTAATGATAAAAGAGAATTAAAATATTTTGAATTTTAATTCTTTTTTTGTATAAATAAATATTATTTACTCATACTATTCGTAGGTGAATAATATGTATTATAATTATGAAGTTCGTAATAATGGATTTGAAGATATATTATACTTATATTTAACAATGAAATATGAATTTTCTAAAGAACTTACTAATTCTAAAGATATAGGTCGTAGAACTAAGAATTTTATTCAAAATAATAATATTCCTTTTAAAGGTAATAAAGTTTATTTAATAGTAGATGGAATAATAGTTAAAGTATTGGATTTATCTTTAGAAAATAACACTACTAACTATAAACTTTCTAATGAATATACTATTAATATCTTATTAGAAGACAATTCATTATGTGAAATTAGTCTTAGAGAATACTTACTTAGTATTTTATTATCATATCAAGACAATGAAATAGAAGTATTAAAAGCTCTTTGTATTCTTTTTACTACTTATGCTTTTAAAATGATGAAAGATAATAATTACTTAAATAGTAATAATGAATTTGCTTCATATAAGCCATTAAAGTATTATAAAAAACTATCTAATTATAATACTATTATTGAACAACTAAATAATATTATTGATTCAGTTAATGGTATTTATATTGCCTATAAAGATGATTATATTCTTCCTTTTATTCATTATTCTAATAATGGTAAAACTAAAACTAACTCTAAATATCCTTATTTATCAGCAGTAAAAAGTTTATGGGATTTATCTTCTCCTAAATACTTAGAAATAACTAATATTTCATATCAAGAATTATCTGATAAATTAAAAATAAATATTAATAATAATACTAATATAGAAATGTATAAAAAAGATAGTACTATTACTATTAAATTTAATGATAAGATTTATAATATTGAAGAGATTAAAGAACTATTTAATTTGAAATCATCAGAAATATATATATTAACTTATCCTAACTATTTAAAATTTATTACTATTGGTTATGGACATTCATATGGATTAAGTATTTATGGAGCTACTGAGATAGCTAAAAATGGTGGAAAATACTATGATATTTTAAAATACTATTTTCCAAAAACTAATTTGTATCAAAAAAGAAATGAACTTTCCTAAGAAAGTTCATTTTACTTGTGCTTTTAAATCACTTAAAGCAGCATCAGCATCTTTATTTATCTCAATTGTGTTTTCTAAAAACTTAGAATAACCTTCTACAGTAGCAATAAAGTCTACTAATTCATCTATTTCATGCTTTTTAATTACATTTTCAACTATTTGTACTTGTTCCTTTAATTCTTTAGAGATATTCATTACTTCATCATATGATAATTTATCAATCATTTCCTAATACCTCCATTGTTTCAGCTGTTTGTTTAGGAGAATTAGATTTTTTGATTAATTGAGCAACATTAGCTACTGCTTGTCTATATTCTTCGATGCTTTCAATATAATTATGATTATCTAAACTATTCCATCCTGCTTTCATTTTTGATAGATAATCAAATATCTTATTAATTGCGGTAACATATTGATTATAATCTGACATAATAACCTCCTATATTAGAATAATTCCTGAACCATTTCTTAAGTCAGTATCCCTAACAGTTTTATTAACATCATAAATACCTCCAGTTGTCTTACTATAAAGATTACTTTCTTTTTTAGGAACATAAGCACCATCAGTTAATTCTACTAATGCTTCTTCTATTAATTTTTTTATTGTACCAACTTTTTTATTAATAGGAATAAATAAATCATACTTCTTTTCAATTAATGGAATTTCTAATTCAATTAAAATTTTATTTTTATTCATAATTTACCTCCTATTCATCAGACATTAACTTAGTTAGTACTGCTTTACCTTTCTTAATTACATAACCAAATCCTGGTTCTACTTCTGCCCTTAAAACTCGAGAATTTGTAGTAACTTTTAAAGTAAATTGATTACCAATACCATTACCTAACCAAATACCTTCAGAAAGATCTGTACTACCTTTATACCATGGTTCAAAACTAATTGTCTTAATAGCATCAATAGTATCAACTAAAATAATCTTGATATTTCCGTCTTTTTTAGAATCCATTATTAGGTTAGTAAAGTTCATCTTTTCAGTAGTATCTAATTTACCTAATAAAGAATTTATACCGATAATCATTACAAACAAAGTTTTTTCAGGATTACTTTCAAGATGGAATTTATTAAATTGATCTATTAATTCAAGATAATTATCACTAGTATATTTTAGTTTTTCATTACTATTAAAATTAACTGCTCCATTAGCATCTAAAATAATACATTCAGAATCTTTTATAGTAAGTAAATTACTAACAAATCCATTTAAGAATTGTGGTTCTGCAGTAATATCATCACCAGTAATATTATAGATATACTTATCTCTTAAATTAATATTAGCAATACTTAAAGTTTCCTTTTCAACACCAACTGGTATTGTATTAATAGAACCTAGATATTGTGATACAAATTCTTTATTTACTGTTTCTGGTAAGATAGGTATCTTCATTGCTTTATATTCACAAATATCATTTAATTTATTACTTACAACTTTAATGTAATCTGTCATTTTCTCTTCAGTATAGGAGTAAGCTGTTTGGAATTCATATATAGCATCTAAAGCAATTAATCCACGACCAAATGATTTAGATGGTTCTTTCTTTCTAACTCCAGGAAGTACTGAAGAATAATCCATTGGATCATTAAATTGTAAGACAACATTTTGTTTGAAGTTTTGTCTTAAACGATAGCGAACAGTATTTGGACCATTTGTACTTAAAATGAAAACAACACCATATTTTAAACAATCTCTAGTCATTTGACCTAATAAATCTTCATAATCAGCATATGTTTCAATAAAAGCTTCTACATTATTAATAATTACAACAATCATTGGTATTTGTTTACCACCATGATTAATATAGAAATCATAAGATCCATTGTAATCTACAAAGATTTTCTTTCTTTCCTCAATAGTTGTGACTAAATATTTAAATAAGTTAGCTATCTTCTCAGCATCATTTGATAAAATTACTTCTCCAACATGTGGAGCTTCTTTAAACATCGTAAGTGTCTCTGCACCAAAATCCATAATATAGAAATTAACTTCTTTAGTATCATGAGTAGATATAGTTGAATATACAATACTTGAAAGCATTAATTCTTTTCCGCTTCCAGCTGAACCAAAAACTATTGTATTTCCATCACGTGATAATGGTAAAGTTAAAATATTTTGTCTTTGATTATCTGGATCATCATACTCACCAATAATTGGATTGATGTCATTCTTAAACGCATGATAATTATATTTTTGTTTTAATTTATCAATATAAATAAGATCTGGAATTCTATCTAACCATAATTGATCAATAGAAACATTTTCACTCTTAGCTTGATCAACTATATATCTAATAATATTAGTTATTTCTTCACCTTGAGACGGAGTAACTACATCATTACTCTTTGTATCTAATGATTTAATAATTCCTCCAACATTATCAACGATATTAATAGATTGATCTATTTTCTTTTTTCTCTTTTCTGTTGGATAATATTGAGCTCCTGCCCATGCAGCTTGTCCCATTGCGAATAATTCATTATAACCAACTTGTAGATAGAATCTACCAGTAGTTCTTATTTCTGCCGCATCAGGACATTTAATCATATCCATAGAGTCTGATTTATCTTGAACTCTTAAACAAATTCTAAATTTAGAGTTTGACCAAATCTGGTCATTAACTACTCCACTAGGTTTTTGAGTAGCTAGAATCAAGTGAACTCCTAAAGAACGACCAATACGTGCAGTAGAAATTAATTGATCCATAAATTCTGGTCTTTGATCCTTTAATTCAGCAAACTCATCTGAAATGATAAATAAATGAGATATCGGATTATCTACTAATCCCCTACGATATAAACTCTGATATTTATAAATATCAATAGTACTTTCATTTAATTTATCTCTAGCCTCATTAAATAATCTTTGACGTTTACGTAACTCTGATTGAATAGAAGCAAGTGACCTATTCATTTCAACAGTATCTAAGTTAGTAATAGTACCAGCTAAATGTGGTAATTTCATACCTGTCTCTTTATTCTCAAAAGCACCAGTTAATCCTCCACCTTTATAATCGATAAGGACAAATGATACTTCATATGGATGATAATTCAAAGCCATTGATAAGATATAAGTAATTATAAATTCAGATTTACCAGAACCAGTCATACCAGCTATTAATCCATGAGGTCCATGGAATTTTTCATGTAAATCTAATTTAAATAACTCACGAGATTTATCAACACCTACTGATGCTTGTAGTGACTTAGTAGGATCATTAGTTTTCCATCTATTCAAAATATTTAATTGCTCTATCATACCAACATTATACATTTCTAAGAAAGAAATACTTTGTGGTAGAGTTCTATTCTCTCTAGCAATATCAATCGGAATATTAGCAATAATCTTACAGCATTCATGCATATCTAAAGTAGGATCAAAATCAGCTACAAATTCTTTTTGTTTATTTGAAACCAATTCATTTTCAAATACTCCAGATTTCTTATCACCAATACTTATGAAAGTTTTACATTCATTAGGAATATTAACAAGTCTAGGACTAATTACAATCATACTGAATCCATAATTAATTTTCATTTCTGAAACATCTTTTACTAATTCAATATCTCTAACTAATTTATAATCATCAGTAATAATCAAATAATATGGCTTATAGTGATGATAATCATCTTCACTTAAATCCATCTTTCCATTACTATCAACAAACTTTCTACTTTGCATTTCTTTTTCTAATTCTAAAGATATTTCTTTAGCTTCATCAAGATTAGTAGCAAAATATCTAAAAGTACGATTATTATTCCAGTTATGAGGAGCTATCTTTAAATAATCCCAGTTTTCTTCATTCTGATCATTAGTTAAAACGACTATCTTTAAGTCTTCATAACTATGATAAGTTAAGATTTGTAAGATTAATCCTTCTATAAATCCTTGTTTATTCATACCAGTTCCAATAACTGCGACTATATTCTTTTGAATAAAATTCAATGAAATAGGTACATTTTCTAAGATCTTAGATGTTGCGCCTACCTCATATACTTCTTTCAACAAATCATCATCTTTTAATGAGAAATGTTCTTCAGGAGCTGTAATACTACCTCTTAATTCAGAAGTACCTACTCCTAAACGTAAGTCTAAGAAGTCATCTTGATCTAATTCTCTTTCCCATAAACTTCTCTTCTTTTGATAAATTATTTCTTTTGTTTGAGATAATGGTAAATAATTATCTATTAGTATTTGTCTTTGAACTTTTATTTCTGCTTGAATTTTCTCTTTTTTACCTTCTAAATACTCATGATATTTCTTTAAACGTTCTTCTTCACGTTTTTTTCTTTGTTTCTTTTGATATTTTCTTTGTAATGTAGGCCATAAAAGCATTGTAGCCAACATGGCAAAAGACATAATCAAAGTTGGCATAGCTGGACCAATATCCATAGTACCATTAAGAACACCAGCTAAGGCATTATAACCCATAGTCATAGACATCATACCCATAGTAAGCATAGGTCCAATAGTAAAGATTGCTGGAGTCTTGTCTTCTTCCTCTTTTCCTGGAGGTGGATCTATAGTTATAACTGCATCTTCAATACCTGTTTTAAATCTAGGAGCACGATAAAAATAATCATCTTCTTTATAGAATTCAATGCCTTCTTCATCCGGATTATCAAATTCAGTTTGTTCTTGAACAAAGTTTCCAACTATTTCAAAAGAAGCCTCATTGATTCTTAAATGATTTTCAATATTATTAACAATAATTGTATCTTTCATTAATATTATCTTTAATCCCATAATAAAGATAATATCACCGTATTCTAATTGTTTTACAGATACAGAAGTATTATTAACATAAGTACCATACTTACTATTTAAATCTTGAATTGTCCAAACACCGTTATTATTAATTAATTTAGCTTGTTGTCTAGAAACTAATGGATAATTAAAGACAATATCTGCTCTATTATCAGTACCTATTAATAATTCGTCTCTATCAATTGGTTTTAATTTTATAATATTATCTTCTGATGATGGAGAACAGTATAAAATAACAAATTCATTATCTGTATTAATTTTTAAGAAGTATAAGCAATAATCTTTTAAAATAGCAGATTCTACTTCTTTTTCACCAGACATAATTTTAGTTTCAAAGTCACTTTTTATTTTCCATTGACCATTATATTCTTCTACGTTTATAAGGTTTCTAGTGTTTCCTAGATAATCATTATCTGTGATCCAATAGTTACCAGATATCTTAGTAGGTAATAAAAAGTTGTATATTTTTTTCTTCTTGATTAGTCTAACTATCACTAGAAATCACCTCATAATACTCCTATTCTATACTACATTATATCTTTTTTTTTGATATTTTACAATAACTTCTTAGCATACTTTTGCATATTTTATAATGGTGAGATATATGATTAATTACTTCCTTTCTTTAACTCCGATTACTCAGTCTTTATGTGCTGGTATATTTACTTTTTTAATCACTACTTTTGGAGCAGCATTAGTCTTATTTTTCAAGAAAATTAATAAAACTTTCCTAGATGGTATGTTAGCAATTTCAGCAGGTATTATGCTAGCTTCTTCCTTTTTATCTTTGCTAAATCCAGCTATTGAATTATCTAATTCATGGT
Organism: Bacilli bacterium; assembly: GCA_017512495.1. Classification (GTDB taxonomy): domain Bacteria; phylum Bacillota_I; class Bacilli_A; order RF39; family UBA660; genus UBA3789. The sequence goes on along the minus strand of JAFWGF010000002.1, from coordinate 20,792 downwards.
TATCTATTTCTCTAAGTTTTATTACTGGAGGAATAGTAATCTTAATATGCGATTATTTATTAAACTTACTTTGTCATAAAAAAAGTTCAGTATCTAAACTAAAAACCAGTTTAATGCTTTTCATTTCTATCACACTACATAATATTCCTGAAGGTTTAGTCATAGGAGTTGCCTTTGCTTCTTTAGCAAATACTAATTTGATTGGCGCAATCAGTTTAACTTTGGGAATTGCGATTCAAAACTTCCCTGAAGGTTCTGCTATTAGTTTTCCTTTAAGAAGAGATGGTATTTCTAGATTAAAAGCTTTTATCTTTGGCTCCTTAAGTGCTATAGTAGAACCTATTTTTGCATGTTTAGGAGCAGTATTAGTCCTAAGAATACAAAGCATCCTACCGATTATTATGAGTTTAACCGCAGGAGCAATGATCTTTGTAACAGTAATGGAATTAATACCTGAAAGTCAAACCAACAAAAGAAAAGGCCTAATGACCTTATTCCTACTACTTGGATTTACTATCATGATGATACTGGAAATAGCACTTTAATCCTCAATAATTATTCTCTGATTAGCTTTTAAATAAACTCCATATAAATCTGTTTTAGGTGCAACAAAGATTTTCTCTTTTTTCACAGGTTTTGGTGGATTAACTATTTTATCATTAGTATTATTCACAGTTTCTGTGGATATTTTTTTAAAATTATATTTACTACTTAATACTTGAATACTATCATCTATCCATAAACATTCTTCTGGCTTCTTAGCATTATTTATACTCCAGTAACCACTATTATTCTTATGCCAACCAGTACCATTAAACTTACCTTTAGCACATTCAATATGACAATGATTACCAGTCGCATTACCTTTATTTCCTTCACTATAAAAGACTTCTTTTTGATTTACTCTTTTGCCTACAAACAAATCATCTACATTATTATCATGAGCAAACATAATAGTCATATAATCAATAGTTCCATCGGGATATTCTACTTTATCTATACTTTCTAACCAAACTTCATTCGCATCATTGGGATATATCTTTTTAATTATTCCAGTAAAAGGAGCATAAATAGGACTTATTCCACTATCTTTACCAGCATTATCTATCGCATAACTATCACTATGAGTACCCTCTCCATAACCTTGCGTAATTCTTATATAACTACTTGGAAAGATTGGTTTCTCCACTATAATCCTCCTTATTAATTATATTATCTTTAGATATACTAATATTTTTACTAATAATGTCACTATATGAAGCTAGTTTACCTTCCAATGATTTATAAATAGAATCAGCTCCTAAAAATGAAAATAAACCAATCCAAATACTTTGAGGAAAACTAATAGAAGTAAAAGTAATTGAAAATATTATCCCAATAAGAATATTAATAATAAATGAATATAAAGTTATAAATTTACTACTCTTAAATAAAAATTTAGTTTTCTGTATAAAAGTACATGTAATAGCACTTAAAGCAATAGCTATTAATAATAATTCTTTTAAATAATCAAAATTAAACATATATTCCTCCCTTGTAGTATTATATGAACAAACAATTTCTATGATACAAAAAAAGAGAAATACATCTCTTTCTATTTCATTTTAATATTTTCTCTTTCTTTTAAAAATTGACTATTAATAAATACTCTGCGATTATCATAATCAACAGTAACTTCTGCATCATATGGAATTAAACATTTAGGATGAGCATGTCCAAAATTAAGATTATATAATACTGGTGTATCTAAATCAGCAAATATTCTTTTATATACTTCTTTATATTCATCATAATATTCTTCATCAGATGGTTTACCAATAATTATCCCCTTAACAGTAGAAAGTATCTGTTTCTCTTTAAAGAATTCTAATACTGTTTCTAATTTTTCAGGAGACATCTTCGCTTCTGATGTTTCAAAAAAGAAGATTTTTTCTTTCCACTCATCTAAAGTTGGTAAAAGATTATACTTTTCAAAAACTTTATTTTCTTCACCATATCTTTCGCTAGTATAGTCATCATATAAACTATCTATACATCCACCATATAACTTTCCAGTAACTACACCACTACCATTCAACAATTCAAATCCATGAGATTCTTCTTTTTTTATTCTTGGAGTTCCTACGGCATTAGCACTAAAATCTGTTCTTTCCATATACCAAACAGGACTAGATACTATTTCATATGGTTCCCCATCAAAATATCTTAAAAATGTTTTTTTACTATATGGTAACATTTCATTATCAAGTTCTGCTAAATCAACAATAAATGATGGTCCATAGAAGGTAGATAGCCCTAATTTATTTAACATCAAGTGATTATTAGTTGTATCAGAATAACCTGTAAATATCTTAGGATTATTTTTAACAGCTTCAACAAACTCTTCATCATCAAGCAAATATGGAATTGTTTTATAAGTATCATCCCCACCTATTGCACAAATAATAGCTTTAATTTCTGGATTCATAAATGCTTCTTTTAAGTCAGCTGCTCTAGCTTCAGGATGTTCAAATAAATACTTTACTCCTTTTAATGAATTAGGCATAACAACAGGAACTAATCCAAAATCTTCTAGTCGCTTAAGACCTATTTCTAATTCATGTCGACAATCTTTTTCTCCCAATATCCCTAATGATAGAGACACAATCGCGATTTTATCTCCTTTTTCTAATCTGCTTGGAATCATAATATCACCTCAAATGTATTATAACATAAAAAAGGAACTATTTCTTTTTAACTAGTTCCTTATATTCTATTTCTTCAAAACGAATTTGATGACAATCAGGATCAATAGATTGTAAGTTGTTATACAATTCCATAAATGCAGTATTAAATGGACTATATCTTGAACCACTATTTCTAAATCTAACTGAGATTCCAGTATTAGTTTTAAAACCAAAATCCATAGGCTTATCATTTCTAATAAAAGTTAATTTATAACTATCTTCTTCTTTTGAAATTACTACTTTATCTTCTATTTCTTCTGGACCATTATCTGATATCCAAGTAATATTAAAATCTTCATCAACTAAATCTTCATAAACTTCTTTTCCAACATAATAAATTGAGCTATCTTCATCAAATGATTTACTGTTGATTATTTTATTATATAGTTGATCAAACATTTGATATAAATCGTAATTTTCTTTAGTAATATCAAAATCCATAGTAACATTTTCATTTGGCAGTAATAATTTATCAGTACTTAGTAACATATATAAGTCATAATTACGAGCAAAGAATATTAATAATTCTTTGTTACCTTCCATAAGACTATAGTCATAAAAATGACCCATACTATTTTTAATTCTATCTATTTTCATATTTTCTCCTATACTAATTTAATGCGGTATTTATACTATGCCATTGCTAAGTCTACTTGTCAATATTTTTATTTTTTTATGATATAATTATTTTGGTGATGAAAATGCTACGTTATCATACTTTAAATTATTTAACTGAAGATCTTTATACTATGAATGATAGCTATAAAGAGGAAGACTTAAATTATGAATTATCCACTTTTTTTATGAAACTAATGAATAGAAGAAGAGGTAATGATATTGAAGATGGTCTACAAGCTGGTGGAGTTATTCTTGATGATAGAGCTGGTTTTAAAGTAAGTGAAAGAGATGGTCGCGGTTCCCATGCTCAAGCTCAAGAAAATGTTTCTCAATATCTTAATGGAGAGTCAGAATTTTCAAGCGAAGAAGCTGTTGGGATGATTAGTTCTAGGCGCAAAGATCCAAATGCTTGGGCAAATATTACTAAACATGGTTTTACTGTTAGAATAGTTGCGACTGAAGACTCTCTAATTTTTATTTTTAATACTGAAAAATACAAAGTAACTGAATTCCAAATAGATGTTGTCTATGGACTATTTAAACATATTAAAAAAGCCTATGATGATGGTACTATTAAACACACCTATGTTAACTATGCTACTAGTAGAAATAAACTTATTTTTAATGAACATTTAAATATTGATGAACAATTAGAAAAATTAGAAGCACACTTAATAAGTCAAAAAGAAAGCTTTAATAAAAAGACTAGATAACTAGTCTTTTTTATTATTCAATATTTACTCCTTTATTAAGAGTCTTTTTACATAGGATACTCATTAGATAGATTATTACTAAATATAATACAGATGATAGAATAGCTAATGTTTTAAAAGCATCTACATTAACATTAACTGTAGCTGTTTCAAATAATTTCATTACTGATGGATCAAATAATCCGTATATAAACACTAAACCTAATATAATAGTTTGAGCTACTAAATAGATAATAAATCCAAATAATACTGAATAAGCTATCTTCCCATTATTTCTTCTATGTCCTAGAATTATCCCAAAAAATCCACATTGAATAGCGTTAAATATTTCTAAAAATGCGACTATAAAAAACATGGTAACAAAGAATGCTGTACTCATATTCAATCCTATTGTAATAGTTCTTACATAATTAGTAATTGCTGCCCAATTTTCTTTTGAATAATAAGTAATAAATAAGCTTACTAATATAATAATAAAACCTATTATAAAGAAGATTAATGTTTGAATAAACTTTGAATTATATAAATCATTTTTAGTAACTGGTAATGTATGTGTTAAATAAGCTTCATCTTTATATAAAGAATCTCTAAATCTAACCCAACTTCTCATCATAGTATTTATTAAAGTACTAGCAATCATTGAGAACATACAACCAACACTTATTTGACCAAGTATTTTTATCATAACTGATTGATCCATATTAAATAATATTCTTGTTGTTATAGCAAAGAATATTGATAATATATAAAATATTCCCATATTCTTAATCATATATTTTAAATCATATTTTAATAACTTGACTAACATTTGAACATCCTCCTAAAGACTTCATCTATTGATGACTTCTCTTTATTTCTAAGTTTATCTGCATCACTTTGTAGTATAATTTCACCTTTATCAATAAATATTACTTCATCTAAGATTCTTTCAATATCAGATATTAAATGTGTTGAGATAATTACACTAGCTTTTTCATTAAAGTTAGATAGTATTGTATCTAGTATATAATCTCTTGTCGCAGGATCTACTCCTCCAAGAGGCTCATCTAAAATATATAAATCAGCTTTTCTAGACATAACAAGAACTAATTGAACTTTTTCTTGCATACCTTTACTCATCTTAGATAAATGTTCGTTAATATCTAAATCTAAGTCTTTTAATAATTTTTTTGCTTTTTTCTCATCAAAATCATCGTAGAAATCTTTAAAGTACTCTATTACTTCTGATACTTTCATTTGTTTATTTAAATAAGTTCTTTCAGGTAAATAAGAAATCATCTTTTTAGTTTCTACTCCAATCTTTTTACCTTTAACTAATATTTCTCCTGATGTTGGAGTAAGTAAATCATTAATTAGTTTTATTAAAGTAGTTTTACCAGCACCGTTCTTACCTAATAGGCCTACTATCTTTCCTTTTGTTAGACTAAAATTAACATCTTTAAGAATTTCTTTATTATCAAAGGACTTGTTTAATTCTTTTACTTCTAATAATTTCATATTATTCATCTATCCCCTCTAAGTATTTTATCGAATCAGCCTTACCTAAGCCTATTCTTTTCATTCCTTGAAAATAACTTTTAGCAAGTGTAATAGCATATTCATCTTTCAATTTTTCTATTACTTTTTCATCTTTTGTAACATATTTACCATTTGTTCTTTCAGTATAGATAAGATTCATACTTTCAAGTTCAGCAAGTGCTTTTTGCATTGTATTTGGATTAACTTTAAAAGTAGTTGCAAACTCTCTAACTGATGGTAATTTTTCTCCTGTCTTAAATACACCTGAAATAAGATATATTTTCATATAATCTAGTAATTGAATATATATAGGAATATTATTCTCAAAAGTAAATTCCATAACTTCACCTCACTGTATCACTTGACTAATACAATAATATTGTATATTAACTATTCTAATATGTCAATAAAAAAAACCTAACACTAGGTTTTTTTATTTTAGAATAGCAAATTAATATTTGATATTATTCTTAGTATATACTAATTTTTTACCTGTATCTTTTATTATAATATCATCATTAATTAAACCTTCACCTTTGGGATCAGTATACTGATAAAATTTATTATCTATTCCAAATAATCCATCTAAAAAACCTTCATAATAAGATTTTTGATTGCTTTCTTGGATTAACGCTTCGTAATAGCTTCTCATTGTTTCTATTTTATCTTCTTCTATTTTATATACTACTGCTGCTGGTGTTATAGCTAATGTGGCTGCAACTATGATAGCCGTCAATTTATCATTTAATTCTTCTTTCTTTTTCTTTTCTTCAAGATATCTATCCATTCTCATTATAAGGCCCCCTTGAGTGTTATATTATAGCATAGACGAAAAGGAAATACAATGTATCAATAAGTGAGACAAAAAATCCGAAGTAATTTCCTTACATTAGTTATAATCTTTTTGTTTTTGATAATACTTTAACAAATTCCTTTGGTAACTTACCATTTGCCTGAATAATCAATTCATTATTTATTCCATATAGTGCTTCTGCCATTGATCCAACAATACAAGCATTAGTATCCGTATCTCCTCCCAAAGCTATTGTCTTCTTAATCGCATCTTCAAAACTATTGGAATTATATAAAGTATATAAGCAATTATCCATAGTTTCGCTACATGTTGTATTAAACTTAGTAAATGGCTCATACTTTAATTTAATTTTTAACTTACTATATATCTCATCAAGTGATAATCCTTGACGAAGATAAAATATAATAAGTGCTATTTTAGTGGCAGAATCTATTGCCTCTTTTGAATTATGTGATGGGATTGTAGCTAGCTTTGAGTTTTTTATTACATCTTCTTCTGTATTAAATAAATATCCTACCGGTGATATTCTCATCATCGCTCCATTGCCTACACTTGTCCCAGCGGAGTTCCCCATTGCCCACTTCATTAATCCTGGAGAAAAAGGGTTTTTAAAATATGGTTCGAAATCAGGTCTATATTCTGAATATAATCTAACATATTTTCTTAAATATTTATCATAGTCACAATTATTTAATATTGCCTCTGCAATAGCAATAGTTAGTATCGTATCATCACTATAGAAAGCATTATCCTCTATAATTTCATCAATATCTATGCTTTTAATTTCCTTAGTCTGATCATATTCATAGATACTCCCAGCTAAATCACCTATTATAGCTCCATACATATTATCACTTCCGGTAAATTGTATTATAGCACAAAAAAAGCTCGAATATTCGAGCTTTGGAAACAAATTAACGTTTACTGAATTGTGGAGCTCTACGAGCTTTCTTCAATCCTGGTTTCTTACGTTCTTTCTTACGTGAATCTCTTGTGATAAATCCTGCAACTTTAAGAGTTTTTCTAAAACTATTTTCTGAATCAGCTGGAGTTGTTTTATCATAGTCAAGTAAAGCTCTTGTAATTCCTAAACGGATAGCTCCTGTTTGACCTTGGAAACCTCCACCTTTTACTTTAGCATCTACATCAAACATTTCTCTTGTATTAGTAATATCAAGAGGTTGACATAAATCCATTACACAAATTTCAGAAGGAAAATATTCATGTACATCTCTACCATTTACTGTAATATTACCTTTTCCAGAAGTTAATGTTACTCTTGCAACACTAGACTTTCTGTGACCAGTTCCAGTATAAACATTTTTCTTTTCTTTTGCCATTCAATAACCCTCCTACTTAACTTCAAGCACTTCTGGCTTTTGAGCCATTTGTTTGTGCTCGCTTCCTGCATATACAAATAGTTTCTTATACATTTGTCTTCCTAATCTATTGTGTGGAAGCATACCTTTAACAGCTCTTTCCACCATTTCTTCAGGATACTTTTCTCTCATTACTTTTGCAGTTCTTTCTCTTAATCCACCAGTATATTGTGAGTGATTATAATACATCTTGTTTTCTAACTTGTTACCAGTTAAGTTAACCTTACTAGCATTAACAATAATAATATAATCTCCACAATCAATATGTGGTGTATAAGTTGGTTTGTTCTTACCACGAAGATATGTAGCTGCTAAGCTAGCAACTCTACCTAAAGATTTACCTTCAGCATCGATTACATACCACTTACGTTCTACTGTTTCTTTTTTTTGCATATAACTTTTCATAATATTTCTCCTTTTACTTTAATCAGCTTTTCCCAGGAGCTGATTAGAGTGGGATAATTAAATGTACCAGTTGTAATTATACTAAAAAAAGTATTAAAAATCAATACTTTTTCCTTTATTTACATAGTTTTATAACGAACTTCTACTAAATATAGCCCTTCAGCTGGGGCAGTTTTACTAGCTTTAGTCCTATCTTTCTTTAAAATTATCTCTTTTACTTCCGTTGGTTCTATTTTTCCTTCACCTATTTTTATTAATAAACCTACCATATTTCTTACTTGATAACGTAGAAATCCATTACCCGTAAATGTAATAATTATCTTACCCTTTTCTTCTTTTATATCAACATTAGTTATTTCTCTAACACAGTTTTCTTTATCTTTACTATCTGTTGCAAAAGATCTAAAATCATGTTCTCCTAAGAAGTATTTTATTGCTTCTTTCATTTTATCTACATTTAATTTGTAATTATATTGAAAAACATAATTTCTTTCTATTGGATTATATTCTAAAGTATTAATAATATACTGATATGTCTTACTTTTAACATTATATCTAGCATGAAAATTATCAGCTACTTGCTTTGTCTCAATAACATGAATATCATTAGGTAAATTAGAGTTCATTGCTCTTTTTAATTTCTTTTCAGTAATATTAACATCAATATCAGCATGACCATATTGTGCTAAAGCATGTACTCCCTTATCAGTTCTACCTGTCGCAACCAAATGAGTCTTTTTACCATTATTTATCTTAGTTAAAGCTTCCTCCATCTTTTCTTGAATAGTTTCTAGGCCTCTCTGAGATTGAAATCCACTGTAGGCTGAACCATCATATGAAAACTTAATTAAATATCTCATAAGCCCTCCTATACATGTTTATAAATGTCTTTAATAATATCTCTAATATCATTATGATAATCTATCTTAACATTATATTTACTTTTAGCTTTATAAGTAAATTCTACTATTTCTGGTACCTTAATCTTATTTTTATTTAGACTCTCAACGTTCTCTAATATTATTTTAGTACCTTCAAGAATTACTTTATCTTTTTTTATTATCAATATATAATCAGCATATTTATATAATATATTACTATCATTTGTAATGAAAATAATTGTTTTATTAAATTTCTCTTTTATTCTTCCAAAAAACATTATAATTCTTTTCTGATTCTTTAAATCTAATTTTATAAATGGTTCTTCAAAAACTATAATATCAGGATTAGAAAGAAGTGCTATTGCTATTTGAACTAGTTTTTTTTCTGATTCCGATAAAGTAATTATATTTCTATTAATATCTATTTTACTTAAGCCTACTATTTTTAATGAATCATTTATTTTTTTATATTTATCTTTTAAAACTAAGTTCTTTCTTTCAATCTCACTATTCATATATTCATAAATAGTATTATCAAAATAGTTATATTCAAAGTCTTCTTTTATAACACTAACTCTATCTTCTTTTTTTAAAAGATTAACAATTACTTCTTTATTATCTGTAATAATACCATTTATTTTATTATCTTTTATATTAAATACCAGTTTATTATTATTTATTTCCATAGGATATCCACCATCCTATCTTGATCTAATTCAATATTAGATATTAAGTCATAATCTCTTAATTTCACTGATAAATCAACCATAAAAGGAACATCTAATCCCATTTTATTTAGAATATTATCATTCTGTAATACTTCTAGTGTATCTCCCTCTAATACAACTTCTCCATTATATAAAATATATAAATAATCAGTAAGCAGTGATTCTTCTAAATGAATAGTAGTATTAACTACTGTTAAATTATATTTATTTTGGTATTTTCTTAAAAATTTAATAATTCTCTTAAATTCCTCATCATTTAGATAATTACTAATATTATCTAATAGTAACACTTTAGGTTTTTTAGATAAAGCTAAAGCTATTTGTACTAAAATAATTTCTCTTTTAGATAGCTTACTAATTAATTCTTTAGAAATACTCTTTATTTTTAATTCTTTTAGAATATAATCTATTAATTCTTTATCTACTTTTTGATAAATTAATTCATCCATTAAATTATCATTACTAATTCTTAATTCAAAAGGAATTACCCCTTGAACAAAGTTATATTTATTTTTTAGAATTCTAATCAAAGTAGTCTTACCACTATTATTAGAACCAGAGATAGTATAAAATTTGTTTTCATAGAAAATAATGCCTAAATTATCTAGTTCAATTAATTTTTCCATTTTACCTACCTCCCTTGAATATAAAAGCCAACTATTAGTCGGCTTTTTTCTTTTGAATTTTATATATTTGTCTTAACATAAATTTATCTGATACAAAACGACTAAAGAATTTGGCCATTTTCATTTTAGTACCCGGTATAATTAACATTTTCTCTTTAAACATCTGATCAATAGCATACTTAGCTACATAAGTACTTTTTAGTGGTTTAACAGAGAAATTAACTCCTGCAACATTATTAAAGTTTGTTTCTACTGGTCCAGGACATAATACTGATACATGGACTTTAGTTTGTTTCTTCTTTTCTTCATAACATAAAGCCTCTGTTAATTGATATACATAAGCTTTAGTAGCATAATAAGTACTCATTAAAGGTCCTGGTTGAAAAGCAGCAGATGATGCAACATTTAAAATATAAGTATCTGTATCTTTCTTTTCCATATCTTTTATAAGCGATTTTGTAAGAATATGTACTGCTTTTATATTTGTATTTATTAATTCTAAATCTTTATTTAAATCAGTATCAGTTAAATAGCCAAAATCCCCTAAACCTGCATTATTAATTAAAATATCTATATTTTCTTTCTTAGTTAAAACACATAATTCCTTTACTTTTTGTTCATTTGATAAATCCGCAACTACAATAGTTACTTTAGTAGGTAATTGTTCTTGTATTAATTCTAGTTTTTCTTTATTTCTAGCTACTAAGATAAGTTCATATTTCATAGTAGCTAAATATCTTGCCATATCTAATCCAATTCCTGATGTTGCTCCAGTTATTAATGCCTTCATACAATCATCACTTCCAAGATTATTATATCAAATGATTTTCTTTTTTTCTATATAAAAAAACTATGAATATTCATAGTTTTTAATTAATGTAAGACATTTTTATTTTGATTATCATTCTCATTTATGATTTGTTGTTCTTCTGTAAGAATATCTTTTTCCTTTTTTAATCTTTCAAATGCTTGTTTTAAAGCCTCAGAATCATTCTTAAGTACTGCTACTACAAGTTCTTTTTGAACATTTTCGTCAGCTGAAGAAAATAAAGTCATATCATTGTTAACTACTTCTGCTATTCTTGCTTTCAATTCTCCTTTCAATTCTTCCCCTATAAAGTCAGTTGCAGAATAGTCTTTACTGACAGCAATTAATACTATCTCCCGATCATTTCTTAATTCTTCACTTGCATATTTTAATGCTTTACCATAACTATTAACAGCTGCTAAAACTACATCTCGATCATTTTTTAAATCTTCATTCACATGCTTTAAATAGCTTCCATTAGTATTCATTATTTCTATTAATAGATTTCTATCCTCTAAAAGTTCTTTATCAATAACCTTTATAGCAAAAAAATCAGTCTTTATTGCTGCTAAAATTATTTCTTTATCTTTCTTCAATTTTTCTCCAGCATATTTCAAAGCTGTTCCATCATTTCTTACTGCTGCTAAAACTACATCTCTATCGTTTCTTAATTCTTCACTGACACACCCTAAAGCATTTCCAAAATTGCTTACTGCCGCCAGCACTATTTCTTTATCATTTCTTAGTTCTTCACTCAAGTATTTTAAATAATAACCTTTAGCACTAACTGCTGCTATGATTACTTCTTTATCGTTCCTTAGTTCTTCACTAGTACACAATAATGCATTACTATAATCTTTTACTGCAGTTAAAATTACTTCTTTATCGTTCCTTAATTCTTCACTAACATATTCTATAGCATATCCATCATTTTTTACTGCTTCCAAAACTACTTCTTTATCATTTCTTAGTTCTTCACTGGCATATTGTAATGCAAGACCTTTCTTTTTTACTGCCTCCAAAACTACTTCTTTATCATTTCTTAATTCTTTACTAGCAAATCCTAATTCTTCTTCATTACTGCTAACAAAGAATAATACTGTTTTTTTATCATTTTTTAATCTTTCGCTGGCTATTTTAAGTATACTATCATATTTATATTTCCAATTTTGTTTAGCATGCAATAACACATCTAAATCATCTTCTACGCTTTGTAAATTCATACAACTATTTTCTAAAAGTTCAATCCTATCATTTTTATTAGATAACTGTTGATAATCTTTCCCAGCATCCCTTATTTCTTGAATTTTTCTTATCATAGGATCATTTGACCATCCAAAACCATAGTGTTTTGTATATAAATTAACTATCTCTTGATCACTAAGAAGTTCTTTATTAATTGTTTTTTGACCAATACTTCGTAATTCCTTTAACCCTTCAACTATCTCTAAATTTTCTTTTATATCTTTTTCTTTAAGAAAAGTCATTTCCTTTAATTGTTTCTCTAATGGTTCAATCATAGTTTCTTCAAGATTTTGACTCTCATCAACCCCTCTAATTTCACCTATATGATTATGACCATCTAATCTAATAGCTATTCTCGGAACAATATATTTATCATTTTGTTTTGTATAATAAACATAGAAATCTCCACCATAATAACCTTTTCCTCCACATAATTGACCTATTGCAGTTTCTTCTGATGCAGTACACCATCCAGTATTCATTCCTTCTAATGATTTAGCAAGTTTTATAGCATCTTCTTCGCTTCCTCGATTATACTTTACCCAAATACCATCAACATTTTTTTCAATTTCTTTTTGCTTTTCTTTATATCTTTTTTCAAGTAAAGTATATAATTTTTGGAAACTATCAATTTCTATTAATCCTATTAATTCTACTTCTGATAGATTATCCCTATTAACCATTTTTATTACATTATTTATACATTGAGCTACTAACTCAGGATTCATATCCAAGAAAGGTGCAGTTGTTTTAGCAGATCTTTTTGTATAAACTCCTTTTAAATTATCATAAGATCCCATTCTTAGCATTCCCTGAAAAGCCCAATATTTAGCCCACATAGGATATTTTGCATTTTCATCAGTTAAATAATCAATCCATCTTGATAAACTCTTTTTTTGTGCTGCAATTACAACTTCTTTATCAGCAAAAGATGGTATTTTTTCTTCGCTTATAACATACTTATCAAAGTATAATTCTTTTATTAAATCTTTTTTATGCTCTGTATTAGCTTTATTGTGAACTCTTTCAAGACGATCCATATATCTTCTAATACTTTCTTCTCTTCTATCATTGTTTCTTCTAGTATGTTGAACTGATTTACTATTGTATAAATCTTTATATATTTTATCTAATAATTTTTCTCCCTCATAGTTATACATACTACCACCTATTATAATTATAAATTAGTATTACTAATATATACAATTAAATTAAATAAAAAAACAAGCATTTGACATACTTGCTTTTTTTACTATATTTTGTATACTTTTTGATTAGTTTTATCTTTTTCTTCTTTTGTCATTCCAATTGATTCTGGTTCGAAATCATGCATTTTTAAAACATCATATAAATCATGTTCATTTAATTGAATTTCATCCAGTATTTCTAAAACTTCTTCATTAGTGTAATAAAGGATTGCATCTTGAGCAAAGAAAGTACCAATTATGTATGGTACAGTTTTCCAAGTATCTTCAAAAGGCAATAACATTCTTAACTTTGATTGTTCTTTAATATCCTCTATCATTGCTTCTATTTCATCTTCAGACAGTTTGAAATATATTTCTTTTAATCTATTTTCAAGAAATTCATCATTATCCGGTAAAAATTTAAGCCAACTTAAATCATAATCATTTTTATCTTTATTTTTGTTTTCATAAATACAAACTAATTCTGAAGGTAAATATTCACCAATTTCATAATTATTAATTAATCTGATCATTCCAGCACTTTCTACTTCTTCTTCAGAATATCCTTTTGAGCATAAATACTCTGCTGTTTTTAATTCATAATATATTGATGGATATTCTTTAAAAATACCAATATTTTCTTTCTTTTTTATATCAATCATTGCGTAATGTAAATGTGCAAATTCATGAACAAAAACAATAACATCTCGTATATTACCTTCTTTATATAACCCTATTTTATAATCATTACTATCATCAGGATTCCAATAGAAATAACTATGTGAATCTTCACATATTCTGTCCTCTTCTTTACATTTGATGTACTCTTCTAATAAGCTATTACTTGAATCAATATAAGAAAGTGCCCCTTTAACTAATGTATCAAATTCTTCATCAGTTATACTAGAAATTAATTTTTCATTATTCTCTTTTGCAAGATATTCTTCTACTAATTCAGATTTATCCATTGTTTCATCATCTATCTGATTTATTATACTAATTAATCCTATAGATGTATTATAATCTTCTAAAAAATCTGAAAATTTATGCATATCAAGACTTATTTTTTCTCTCAACAATACAGAATAATATTCTCTGACTAATGTTAAAACCATATCATTGATATCTTCTTCGCTATATTTATCATGATAAATAAAGTTTTTTAGGTAAGAAAAATCTTTTGTTAAATAATAATAATTACTTGCTAAATCAAGATATAAATCAGCTGCTAATGTTGTTTCAAAATCATTTTGGATAACAAATACTATAATATCATATAAACTTTCAGGGTCATATTCAGGAATCATAATTCCTTCTTTCGCCGAATTTTCTTCTTCGATATATGAATCCACATAGTACTTGAATCTAATATCACTAAGTTCTTTAGCAGCTTTATCAAAATCATCAAACTTGTTATATATTGCCTCACAACTTATTAAATTTTTGCCATTTAGCAATCCTTTATATAATTCTTTTTGTGATTCTAATAGTTTTATACATCTTCTGGCAATTTTCTCTTCTTTTTCCGTATTAAATTCTACTGTTACGAATTCGTTTGTTATATTCATACCAATCCCTCTTTGTGATTGCATATTATAACATAAAAAAACAAGTTTTTCAACTTGCTTCTTATTTATCTTCTTTTTTAGTTCTTCTTGTTTTCTTTTCCTTTTTATCTTCTTTTTTAGTTTCTTGTTTTGGTTTTTCTTCACTAACTAATCTTAAAATAACCATTAATGAATTATCTCCACGTCTTTCATCTAATTTTAGAATTTGTGTATAACCACCATTTCTATTTTCATATCTTGGAGCTAACTCATTGAAGATTTTATCTACTGTTACTTTATCATTATGTAAGAATGCTAAAGCTTTACGGCGAGAAACTAAATCACCTTTTTTACCATAAGTAATCATTTTATCAACAAACTTACGAACTTCTTTAGCTCTAGTATCAGTAGTAGTAATGCTTTCATTAATAACTACTTGTTTAGTTAAAGTAGCAAGCATACTTCTTCTATGTTTATTATCTCTACCTAATTTTCTATATGCCATAGTTATTCCTCCTTATCTTAGTCATCATCACGTAAAACTAAGCCCATTTCTCTAATCTTATCTAATACTTCTTTTAGAGATTTTTTACCTAAATTACGTATTTTCATCATATCAGATTCACTCTTATTAACAAGATCTTGTAATGTATGAATTCCAGCTCTCTTTAAGCAGTTATATGCTCTTACAGAGAAATCTAAATCTTCGATTGAAGTTTCAAGAGCTTTTACTTTTGGATCTTCAGTCTTTTCAATCATCATACCACTTACATCAGCAATAGCAGATAAGTCTGTAACAATTTCTAAATGTTCAATTAAGATACGTGAAGCTAAAGCAATTGCTTCTTCAGGTTTAATTGATCCATTTGTCCAAACATCTAAAATTAACTTATCATAACTCTCATCTTGTCCTACACGAGCGCTTCCTACTTCATATGAAACTCTTTCAATAGGAGAATATAATGAGTCAATAGCTATTTCTCCAACCTTCTTGATATCATGAATTCTCTTATTGTCTTCACTTCTTACATATCCACGACCATTAGTAACTGTCATAGACATATTTAATGAAGCCCCTTTTGCTAAAGTACAAATTACTTTATCTTTATTGATTATTTCAATATCTGCATCATGTTCTATATCTCCAGCTGTTATTTCCCCTTCTTTTGTAGTATTAAGTGTAATCACTTTTTCTTCAGTTGAATGATTCTTAATTACTACTCCTTTTAAGTTTAATATGATAGTAGTAACATCTTCATAAACTCCATCAATTGTTTGGAATTCATGAAGTACTCCATCTATTTTAATACTACTGATAGCTGCACCAGGAAGAGATGATAACATAACTCTTCTTAAAGCATTACCGATTGTAGTACCGAATCCTCTTTCTAATGGTTCTAATTCAAATCTACCATAGAAATTATTTTCTATAGTGTCTGTTATTTTATATATTGGTTTTTCAAATTGTAACATGAAACTAACCTCCCTTTATTTTTTCACAAACTTATATTTATAATTTGCCACTCCTGGCAACACCGATTATCCTCTTGGACGTTTTGGTGGACGACATCCATTATGTGGGATTGGTGTAACATCAGTAATTGATGTTACCTCTAAACCTGCAGTTTGTAATGAACGAATTGCAGTTTCACGTCCTGGTCCTAAACCTTTTACGCGAACCTCAACTTTACGCATTCCCATGTCGTATGCAGCTTTTCCTGCAGCTTCTGCAGCCATTCCAGCAGCGAATGGAGTTGATTTTTTACTTCCTTTGAAACCAATTGCACCAGATGATGCCCAGCTTATTACATTTCCATCAGTATCAGTTACTGTTGTAATTGTATTATTGAAAGTTGAATGAATATGAGCAATACCTTCTGGTACATTCTTTTTAACTTTTCTCTTTCTTGTTTTATAAGCCATAAGTCTTACCTCCTTTTTTAATTATTTAACTAAACTTTTTTCTTATTTGCTACAATCTTTCCTTTACCCTTACGAGTACGAGCATTACGATTAGTTCTTTGTCCTCTTACAGGTAATCCTTTTTTATGACGACTTCCTTCATAAGAATTAATTTCCATCTTAGTCTTAATATTCATGCTAACTTCACGACGTAAATCTCCTTCAGTTAGATGCTTATTAATCTCATCACGAAGTTTAACTAAATCATCTTGTGATAAGTCTTTTGTCTTAGTAGTTGGATCAATTCCAACTGCTTCACAAATTTGTTTTCCTAGACTTCTTCCAATACCATAAATGTAAGTTAATGAAATACAGATATGCTTATCATTTGGAATGTCTACACCTTTGATACGTGCCATCTAATACACCTCCTAATTAACCTTGAACTTGTTTGTGTTTTGGATTCTCACAAATAATTCTAATTTTACCTTTACGTTTTACCACTTTGCATTTTTCACAAATTGGTTTTACTGATGCTTTAACTTTCATAATTTTCCCTCCTATTATTCACGATCTTTGCCCACAATATACCTATGGGCTTATCGTATAGGTTATACGCCTCACAGGCCTATTTTCTATAAGTAATTCGCCCACGTGTTAAGTCATAAGGCGATAGTTCTATCATTACGGTATCTCCTGCTAAGATTCGAATGTAGTTCATTCGGATTTTACCAGAAACGTGAGCTTCCACAATGTGTCCATTCTCCAATTGAACTTTAAACTTTCCTCCTGGAATAATTTCAAGAACTTTGCCTTCTATCTCGATTGTATCTTCCTTAGCCATCTCTTCACTCTCCTGTGTAAGATTTTTTTGTACCCTCTAAAGAAGGTAAAATACCTTCTTTAGGCTGAAGTACTACTAATCTGAAATAATTTCTTCGATACGTGCAAAAATATTTTCTACAGTATCGTCTCCATCTATTTCAGTTAATACATTCTGTTTTCTATAATAGTCAATTATTGGTTCAGTTTTTTCAACATACATATTATATCTAGTTTCAAATGCTTCTAAATTGTCATCACTTCTTTGATATAATTTTCCACCACAATTGTCACATACAGATTCTACTTTTGGAGAACTTTTTGGATCATTGATGTTAAAAATAGTTTTGCAGTCCTCACAAATTCTTCTTCCTGTGATTCTTTTCTCTAATGTTTTCTTATCTACATTTATGAATATAACATTACCAACCTCATAACCTAAGTTTTTAAGAATCTTATCATATTCATGTGCTTGAGCTATATTACGTGGAAAACCATCAATAATAAACCCATTCTTACAATCATCTTTTCCTAATCTATCTTCGATTAATTGATAAGTTATTTCATCTTTTACTAATTCCCCATTAGCTAATGTTTCATAAACATATTTACCTATTTCACTATCTTCTTTAGAAATATCTCTTAAGATATCTCCAGTAGATATGTGAGGAATTCCATATTTTTCTACCACTAATTCTGCTTGAGTTCCTTTTCCCGCAGCAGGTTGTGCTATAAACATTATATTTTTCATAATTATCTTCTACTATATCCTCTCTTATAACTTCTAGTTAGTATACTACCTTCTAATTGTTTATAAGTTTCAAGTGCTACACCAACTACGATTAATAATCCTGTACCTCCGATTGTAACAGATGTTGGTAAACTAGTTAATTGTGAGAATAAAATTGGAAGTCCAGATATTATTGATAAAAATGTTGCTCCAAGAACAGTTAATCTAGATAATATTTTATTAACATATTGTTTAGTCTCTTCCCCTGGTCTTATTCCTGGAATATAACCCCCATTGTCTTGTAAATTCTTTGCAAATTCTTCTGGTTTTAATTGAATAAATGTATAGAAGTATGCAAAGAAGAATATAAGTGCTACATATATAATAAATCCTATTGGTGTTGTATATGATAAGTACTTTTGAACAACAAGTGTAAATCCATCTTTATTTATTACTCTTGCAATAACACTTGGAATAGCCATTAAACTTGATGCAAAGATTACAGGAATAACTCCTGCTGTATTAATTCTTATTGGCATAAAGCTTTGGGCATTTCCATATGCTCTTGTTGATTTATTTGCATATTGAATTGGAATTCTACGTTCAGATTCTTGAACAAATATCATACCAATTACAATTGCAAAATAAACTATTACAAGTAAGATAAACTTAATTATACCTAAAGCTATTACTTGAGTTGTTCCTTCAAATACTATTAAGCTTGTAAAAGCATCAATAAACATTTGAGGAAGTCTAGCAATAATACCAGCCATAATTATTAAACTTACTCCATTACCAATACCTTTTTGAGTAATTTGATCACCCATCCATAGTAATAATGCAGTACCTGCAGTTAATACAGTTGCTATATACATATATCTAAGTGGATCTCCAGTTTTACCCATAAATGCAAAGGCAAAGGCATATCCTTCAATAAACGCAAAGGCAATACCCATATATCTAGTAATTTGATTAATCTTTTGTCTACCAGTATGACCTTGCTTTCTTAACTCAGTAAAGTATGGAAAAATATCCATCTGTAATAACTGAGTAATAATTGAAGCTGTAATGTAAGGCATTACACCTAGTGCAAAGATTGAGAAGTTTTGTAAAGCTCCTCCACCAATAGTATTAATTAAGTCTAGAAAACCTAAATCATTAGTTAAGTCTTCTGTTCCAGGAACTCTAATTGAAATTCCTAAGATAAATACTGCTAAGCATGCTAAAGTGAAATAAACTCTTATACGTAGATCTTTATTACCCGGAGTAAATAATTCTCTCATTGGTTTAAACATCTTAGATCACCTCAGCTTTACTTCCAGCCTCTTTTATTTTTTCTAATGCACTAGCAGAAAACTTATGAGCTTGAATAGTTAATTTCTTCTCTAATTTTCCAGTACCTAGTACTTTAATTCCATCTAATTGATTTTTTACTAATCCAGTATCTTTTAATAATGCTGGTGTAACTACTGTACCATTTTCAAATACATTGAATGCTTCAACATTAATTTGAGCATATCTTGTTTTAAATTTAGCATTTGAGAAACCTCTTTTAGGAAGTCTTCTATATAATGGTAATTGTCCACCTTCAAATACTGGGCTAATACTTACACCACTACGTGCTTTTTGTCCTTTTTGACCTTTTCCACTTGTTTTACCAAGACCACTACCTGGACCACGGCCAACTCTTTTTCTTGCATGTGTAGCACCGATATTTTTTTCTAATTCATGTAATTTCATTATCCTAATATCTCCTCTACTGTTTTTCCGCGAAGTTCTGCTACTTGTTCTGGAGTCTTAATTGACTTCAATGCATTCATAGCAGCTCTTGCCATATTTAATTTAGTTCTTGCTCCTAGTGATTTAGAGACAACATCACGAATTCCTGCTAATTCTAAGATTGCACGAACAGATCCTCCAGCGATAACTCCAGTACCTGCAGAAGCTGGTTTAATAATAACCCTAGCAGCTCCAGCATGACCAATAGCTTCATGAGCAACTGTTCTTCCATCTGTTAGAGGGATTGTGATTAAATTCTTATTAGCATCTTGTAATGCTTTTTTGATTGCATCAGGTACTTCATTTGCTTTTCCAATACCTAATCCAACTTTACCTTTACGATCTCCAATAACAACTGTAGCAG
>JAFWGF010000027.1 GCA_017512495.1 Bacilli bacterium | reverse complement strand
GTAAGTATCTTATTATTAACTTTTTTATTAAACCAAATAATTACATAAGTAAGTATAATACTTGCAATTATTGCTTGAATAATAGACATTATAAGTACTGTAATTGTTGGAGTAAATAACGCTTTCAAAGCAAAAAATGTAATAGACATAAAAACTCCATATATTATTGGATGTCCTCTTGTTAATGGATTATACATCATAAATAAAGTATCGTTTAAATAGACAGCTGGATAATAAACAATCAAATAGGATATTCCCATTGTTAGAATGGCTAAAAAAATTAAAAATATTTTTTTTCTGTTTAAAACCAGCTTACTTTTTTTTAGAGGGATTTTATCAATCAAATAAAACAATTTATCTAATAAATAGTATATTAAACAAGTTAATAGAGTGACTTCTACTATGAAAAGCATATCAATGTGAAACTTATTAATAAAATAATCTAAGTTTTTATCTATAACTATTTTTAAATAGAGAGAGATAGATAAAAATATACTAAATATTAAATGTAAAACATTAATTTTTTTCATAAATTACTGTTTCCTTTCAACTATCTTTAACATTGAATACTCTGGTATTTTTATTTCTGTATTAATCTTTAAGTAATAAATATTATCAGGATGTCTAGCAACATCAAGTTTATTCATATCTTCATCATATAATTCTTTTACTATAAAATCTATATGTTCTCCTTCTGGAGTAAATAATTCTACTAGGTCTCCTACTTCAAAATAATTTCTTTCATAGAACTTTAACAAATCATTTTCATATGAAATAACTTGTCCTAAATAATCTTGATTAGATGCTTCACTTCTACCACTATAGTATTGATCAGTATAATCAGCTTCTTTCATAAAATAATGAGTAGAAGTTTCACGATTAGCTACTCGGTCTAATCTCTCCTGTAATACTTCCATGATTTCAGGAGTTAAAGTTTTATCATAATATCTATCAATTATTTCACGGTATGTTCCTATTACTGTAGCTAAATAATATAGAGAACGCATTCTACCTTCTACTTTTAAACTACGAACACCTATCTCTATTAAGTCACCAATATATTCAGCCATATTCATATCTTTTAAAGCCATAGTAAAGTCTTTTTCATCTTTATTCTCAAAAGCAAAACGACATACTTGAGCGCATCCACCACGATTAGCATCTCTATTAGTTACATAATTAGATAACGCACATCTTCCACTAAAACAAGTACACATAGCTCCATGAATAAATACTTCAATATCACAGTTTACTTTATCAATAATTTCTTTAATTTGCTTTTTAGATAATTCACGAGCAAGCACTACTCTATCTATTCCTTCATGTTCAAAATATTCAATAGCTTTATAATTACTTGTAGAATTTTGAGTAGATAAATGTACTTCTACATTTGGAAAATTACTTTTAATGTAGGAAATAATAAATGGATCACTAACAATAAATGCATCTATTCCAGCATCAACTACATCTTTAATATATTCCTCTACTCCATCCATATCTTCATTGTGAAAAACAATATTTAAAGTTAAATGTACCTTTTTCCCCAATTTATGTGCAAAACTACATGCTTCTTTTATTTCCTCTAAACTAAAATTATTAGCATTAGCCCTTAAACTATAACTTTCTCCTCCAATATAGACTGCATCAGCTCCATATAGAAGAGTAACTTTTAATCTTTCTAAATCTCCTGCAGGAGATAATAATTCTATTTTTTTCATTTTTTCACCTTATAAATAGTCTTCTTAAAAAAGAAATTTGTACTATCCCCTAACTTTGAATATTTTGAAACATATCTCTCATCTTCACATTTACTTTTAATATAGTTCATAGTATCAATAATTAACTCTTTAAAATTATCTATTCCATATTCTCTAAATATAATATACTGACAATTATTATCATATAAATCTTTAATAATAACTGTACCGTTGGTAATTTTATCTAAAAAAATACTAGTACCATTACTATCTTCTATAAATTCATAATTACTATCAGTTATTTTTTCTTTAACAGTAATTTCATTAGAAATATCTTTACCTAAATCTTTATAATAATTTGTGACTAATTTTCTTTTTGAAAAAGCTACACTAGGTTTACTTACTACTTCTACCATACTAGTTATTTTACTTTTCTTTATTATTTCAATGATTTCATCTAAAGTAATTTCCTTACCTAATAAAGCATATTTTACTCCGTGATTATAATAATAATCACATGTACGATAATTATTAACCATATGCGTTTGATTCCAAACTAAATCTGTTTTTAAATTTAATTCTTTTTTTAATTCTAATAAAGCTAAATCATAAAAGAAAATACCCGTAATATTTAATTTATCTAATTCTTGTAGAATACTTGTTAATTCTTCAATATCTTCATTCAATATATTCTTATTAATTTTAATAAAAATTTCATTATGACAAGCTTTAGTTATTTCTTTTATTTCAGTAAGTGAAAAAGAAACTATACTTTCTACTGCATAATCTTTTAATGGTAAAATTATTCCATCTACATCATCTATATATAATTCTTTTTTATTTTTTGGTTCTATTAATAGTTTCATAAGAACACCTCGTTTATATTATATTACAGGATAAAAAGAAAAGAAAGTTGCCTTTCTTATTTAACTGCATTTACTCTGAATATTTTC
The DNA here is from genome assembly GCA_017512495.1 of Bacilli bacterium. Lineage (GTDB taxonomy): Bacteria > Bacillota_I > Bacilli_A > RF39 > UBA660 > UBA3789. The sequence goes on along the minus strand of JAFWGF010000027.1, from coordinate 8,252 downwards.
CAAATTGGTTTACTTGATTTACGATAATCTTTACTGGTTCTAATACCTAACTTTGGACTCATAGCATGAACTATTTCATTACCATTACCAGTCATCATTGCCCAATGTCCTTCATACATAACTACATCACCAGGACGATGTGGGGCATTAGTTACATCAGTATATTTACCAGAATGAAACAATTTATCATCATTATTGTCAACATCTAGACCAAAGTGTTGATAAACAGCTCTAACAAAACCGACACAGTCGACACACTTATTAAGGTCTTTCCCACCTTTACAATACTTCCCACCAATAAATGATTTAGCATAAGCTACAACTTGTTCACCAGTTACTGTTCCTCCATCCCATGAAGTATCTGCAGAAGGAGTTGCTTTCTTTTTACCGGGTGCATAATCATCTGGTTTAGATAAAATAGATGTCCTTTTTTCTTCAGCATATGGATTTATATATTTACTATTTTGTCTAGCCATTTCAGCTTTATTTTCTGATTGTTTCCAACAAGCACCTAAAGTAAATGTTTCTGGCATTAATCCTAATACAAAGTTAACTATTGCGGGTAATAAAAATACTATTATAGTAGCAGTAAACTTATTTAATATTTTCCTTAAACCATTTTTTTCTTCTGGATTCATTACTAATTGTATAAATCCTATAGTTGCCCATATGATTAGTATTATAGGTACTACTATTTGAATAATATTTAAAACTTTTCTACTTGTATCAACTAATAAAACTATTCCCCCGTCATTACAACAGGTTCCTAATACTCCTACACAATTTAAGATCATTCTATCACCTCAGTGAATTAATTCTTTTCTGTTTTTACTAATACAAATTCAAAATGTTCTTCTTTAAAATATTCTTCATCTCCAAATATTGAATAAAATACAAATGGTCGATAAGCAATTAAATCTCCATTTTTAACATAATAATTAACATTATCTAAATAATTTGAAACATTACGATATTTTAAGAAACACTCATAATTACATTCTTCTGGAATATAATATCCTTCTTTTACTAATTCAGTATAATATTCCTTAAATTTATTCTCAATTATTGTCGATACTTCTTTTTCATTTATTTCAAAAAAATCTAAAAGACTTTGATCAGAAATAAGCTTTAAAGTATTTAAATTAATAATGTAGCTCCTATAAAGAACTTCTGGAGCATAGTCTTTTTCATAATTAGCTACTTTAACTACTACTGATAAAATAATTCCACTAATATTATATTCATAAGTAATTAATACTTTTTCTGAATTAACATAATTATCAACAAAATTATCAATATCTTGATTTACTTGTTCAACTATATCTCCTTTTATATTGATGTATGGAACATACTTAGGATATTTATTGTCATCTTGTTCTACTTTAGAATAAACTAAGTAATTATTTTTATTTTGTTTTATTCTTTTAAAGTTTTCATTACTTCTACTAAGACTACTCAATATTATTACTAAAGTAATTAAAATAATACTTCCTATGATAATTACTATTCTTTTTGAATTATCATCCAAATTATTAAATCTTTTTTTGATTTTCTTTAAATATTTACCCATAAGTACCTCCTAAACAACCCCTTGCAGTTGATTTAGTTATTTTTTAACACTTACTGCCATTCCATCTCCAATGTCTAGAAATTCTGTTTCATATTTATCATTTTCTTGTAAAAAACTTCTATATTCTCGTATCTTTCTAACTAATTGACGTAAATTTCTACTAAGACTTACATCAATATCTTGATTTACTAATCCATGAAAATTCATATTATCAGTTATGATAGTTCCATTTTCAACTAAATTAGATTCAAAGTTCTCAAAAAACTTTCTGTTTTGAGCTTTTGCGGCATCAATAAAAATCAAATCATATTCATCTTCTAATCTAACGGTTAAGGCATCATTATAAATTAGATGTATACGGTCTTCGAAACCAGCCTTTTTAATATTCTTTATAGCTTCTAAATAACGTTTTTCATCTCTTTCAATCGTAGTTACTTTAATATCATCTGCTACTCCACACATCATGATTGCAGAATAACCAATTGCAGTTCCTACTTCTAAGATATTTTTAACATTATTTTTCTTTATATACTTTAATAAATAACGAATTCCCCCATCTGTCATAATTGGAACATTATTTACTTTAGCATAATCTTTCATTTTTTTTATCATATCATTGCTTAACATAAAATTACCAAATCCAATCGCCTTTTTGTTTTATTTCTGCAACTTTTTGATCATGTTCTTTATTTGTTTTAGTATAGAATATATTTCCATGTTTATCAGCTACAAAGAATAGATAATCACTATCAGTTGGATATAAACTGGCTTCAATACTAGATAAACCACTACTGCAAATAGGTCCAATAGGCATCTTACCAATCATGTTAACAGATCTAGTATTATAAGGATTATCCTTTAAGAACTCATCACTTGCTAAATCGCTAGTCATCTCTTTTTGTAATCCATAGTAAGTAGTAACATCGCTACCCATATTCATGCCAGAAGACATTCTATTTTTAAAGATACCTACTATCATTTTTCTATTAGTAGTATTTGTTCCTTCTAACTCTACAACAGATGCCATGGTCATATAATAATGAACATCTGTAGATATATCATTTTTATATTCACTTAATTTTTTATCCATTTCATCTAAAGATTTCTCAATTATTTCTTTAGTATCTACATCTTTATCATCAAAATGATATGTATCTGGAAACAAATACCCTTCTAACGGATAATAAATATTTGGATCTAATATTTCATCTGTTAAAAACCAATATTTATTAATTAACTCCGTAGCATAGTCTCTATCTTTAAAAACATTTATTACGTCATCATAATTACTATTAGTTTTATCTGCAATTAACTTAGCATAATCTGTTATTCTTTTGCCTTCTTTTAATGTTAATACTAACAAATTAGGATTATAATTACTGCCCTTTTCTAAACTTTTAATCACTTCTGCCAAAGACATATTTTGATTAAATAAATAAGTACCAGCTTTTAATCCTTCAGTAGGAACAATAACTGTATACACTTTAAAAGCAAGAGAGCTTCTAATAACTTTCTTTTCTTTTAAAATATTTCCTATTTGACTTCTACCAGTACCACTTTTTATTTCTACTTCGATATTTTCTTTGTTACCAATTTGTACTGGTCCAGTTAAATAAATCCATGAAATACCTAATCCTACTAATACAACCCCAATAATAATCAATATTTTTATTGATGTATTTAATTCTTTTATCTTGCTCATACTACCTCCAGAAAAAATAAAGAGCTATTGCTCATTATCTTCATTACCATTCTTTTTGTTTTTAATCTCTTCTTGTAAAGTTTCTAGAATTGTTTCAATAACTTTCCATTCCTTTTCAGTCTCAATTGCTTCTAATTTACTTTCAGGATTTTCAGGATCATAAGTTGAAGCAAACACTTGAATATTACCGGCTTCATCCCTAGTATTATCAGTATAAGCTATATAACTCTTACCTGTTTCATCATTATCAAAAGTAAATAGTACATCATATACTACTTCATTTCCGTTTTCATCTATCATTGAGAAAGTATTCTTTTTCATATTATTTATCTCTCCTATCTAAATATGTTTGTAAAATAATGGTTGCTGCTACTGAATCAACTACTTTTTTTCTGTTTTTTCTAGAAACATTTCCAGAAATCAACATATCTGTCGCAGCCTTTGTTGACAATCTTTCGTCTTGTAAATAAACTGGTATTTCTAGTTGTTCTTCCAACTTCTTTTTAAACTCTAAACTAAGTTCTCCTTTAGGTCCAATAGTATTATTCATATTTTTTGGGAAACCTAATACAATACCCTCTATCTCTAATTCAGCAACTAGTTTTATAACTTCATCTAACAATTTATCATATTCTTCATTATGACGAATTGTCTTATAATTGCTCGCAATAACCCCTTGTTTATCGCTTATCGCAATTCCCAAAGTTCTACTGCCTAAATCCAAACCCAAATAACGCATTATTTATTCTTTTGAAATTCTTGTAGTAGAATTTCTACTATTTTAGCACGGTCTATCCCTTGAATTTTATTTCTAGATTCTTTGTAACTAGAAATATATCCTGGATCACCACTAATCAAGTAACCAACAATCTGATTTGTTGGATTATATCCTCTCTCTTCTAATGCTTCATAAACTTCATGTAAAACTCTTCTTGTAAGTTCTGTATCAAGTTCTTTAACATTGAATAAACTAGTTTGTTCTTGTGACATAATTACACCTCACCATTACTTTTTCACAATTACATTTTAGCATTTTTAATAATTAATTACAATATCTTAAGCACTATAAACAAAAGCAACATAAACGATAAATATTGTGAATATTAAAGCCATTATCCAACCATTACCTTTTTCAAAAGTAGTAGTTTTATCTTTAACTCCTAAAGCTCGTGAAATTAAAATACCTCCAATTAGTCCTCCTATATGTCCAAAATTATCAACTCCTGGAAGAATAAATCCTAAAACTAAATTGAATATTACAATCGGAATAATTTGACTTTTCAATACATTTCCTAAATAAACTCGATAATAATATCCAAAATATATTAATGCTCCCATTAATCCAAAGATAGCTCCACTTGCTCCAATAGAAGCACCATCACCAGCAAAGGTCATAGAAAGTAAAGACCCCATTATTGCGGAATAAAAGTATATTATTAAAAATTTAGTTTTTCCCATAAAACTTTCTATTTGAGAACCAATAATCTTTAAAGCATAACAGTTAAAGAAAATATGCCAAATACTTCCATGTAGAAAAGCTCCAGTTATTAAACGATAATATTGTCCTGCTCTAATACTTGGTCCATGAACACACCACATATTTAAAACTTCTTGATATTGGCCTAATATTAATGGAACTATATATAAAATAACATTAACTGCAATCAAGAAATATGTAACATAAGGTACTTTACTCTTAAAAAGTTGTTCTAATTTAGAAGCATCTTGACGATTATGCTCGTTAATATCACCAGTTATTTTAGCAAATAATTCTACTCCTTTTTCAGAGTATTTCATTTTACTAGATAAATCAGGGAAATTCTTCTTAATTAAATCACTTTTCTTAATATCAGTTTCATCCTTAACATTAATACACATTAATTTAGGATCTTCATTCAATTCCTTAGTAACGTTTTCTCCCATATCTAAAAAGATACTCATAACATTTATATTAAAAGAAAAAGTCTTTTTCTTAATCTTTTTAATAATTCTTTTAGTCTTAAACACATCAAAATTAAACTGTTCATTATTATGAATATAATTAGAAACTATTCTAACTACTTTACAATCTTCATCTAGATTCTCTAACCAAATCTCATTTTCAACCCCTTGTAATATAATAGGATTATAATTTTTTTCAGTTATAAAATAATGAAGTAATTTCATTGTTAAAACATTTTTATCATCAAGCATAATTTCTGTCTCCATAAATTCCTCCTAAAATATTAATAATATTATAATATAAAACATAAAATAATTAAAGAGGAGATGATTAAATGAAAAAGTTTTTAACATTTATACTATGCTTATTACCATGGTTTATAACCTATCTAATTCCTTTAGATTATAATTATTTAAATGAAATAAAAACCCCATTCTTTACTCCACCACCATTATTTTACCCAATTGCTTGGACAATTATTTACATACTTATTTCTTTTACTACTTACTACGTAGTAACATCTTTCAAATTTAAAGAGATACCTACTAGATATAAAGTAACTTTACTTATTAATTATTTATTTAATCAAAGTTTTACTCTACTCTTCTTTGGTTTAAAAAATAATTTTTTAGGATTTATATCTTGTCTAGGTACTCTTCTATCAACATTATTCTTATATGATGAAACTGCATTAATAAATAGTAAATTATCAAAATTATTATATCCTTATATTCTATTATCTATTTTTGCAATTATTCTATCTTTATCAATTTATCTTTTAAATATATAAAAAGCACTAAGTGCTTTTTTATAATCCAAATATTTCTCTCAATGGTTTATCTTCTATCTTAGGATAGTACTCCATGAACATACCTTCTACGGCACCTGTAGTAGTTCTACCTAAACCTTCATAATAATTGGCATTCTTTTTATCATAATAACTTGTTCCTACAGTAGCATCAAAGATATAATATTTACCTTCATATTCTACATAATTCCACATATGATCTGATGATAAAGCTAAATATGATTTGATACCAATATTTTGAAAAATAATTTGTGATGATTTAGCAAAACCAGCGCAAACAGATGATTTCTTAGTAAAGAAACTATAAGCTGATTGATTAGAACCAGTATAAGTAAACATCCTATCGTAATTATGTGAAGCCACATAATTATAAACATATATGATTTTTTCTTTTTCATTCATATCTTTAGTATCTTTACGAATATTCTCCATTTCTCTCTCAATCCTACGTGCTCCTAAAGTTGTTCTAAGATTACTTAGACTCTCATAACTATTATATGTGATTTTTCCTTCATTAAATTGATAAGTTCTAATCCCCATAAAACTAATTAATTCAGGATGATCTAAATATAACGCATAATAAGCATCTGTAAAAGAATCTGCGCAATCTTCGCTACAAGGAATTTCAACAGTAGTTTTATGATTCAAATTACCTTTAATTATTTCATCATAAATATGATAATTCTCTTTTGATAAAACTTTCTTTTTAAAATATTCATCACTCATATATAACCCATTAATATATGCTTTACTATCACGATAATTTTCAGTAACTAATTCATTACCTTTTATAGGTCTAAAATAAAAATTAAAAGCAAACATTAAAAACACTAATACAAAGTATAATACTACTCTTTTTTTTCTCATAGATAATCACCTACATAATAAAGTTTAGAGTCAATCATACGAACTCCAGGCATTAAATAATTATTATTCATATTAGTTAAATCATTTAATGCATTTTGACCCATACTGTGAATAATAGTATCAAAGTCTTGTTTATCTTGAAGATAAGTATAGTATTTCTGCATTATATTTTGTTCAACAAAAGTAGTTTTCTTAATACTATCCATTTCAATTGAAATCATTTTTTTATTAATTAATCCCAAGTATTCTAAATACAAAAATATTATTACAAATTCAATGTTAGAAAGATTTAATAATTTAGCTTCTTCTGAAATAATACAATCTCTACCATCAGCAAATTTTTTATAGACATTTAAAATAGCCTCTAATGTTGTGGTTGCTTGAATACCATAAAAAGCAGCAAATTTATTAAATTGCTCAACAGTTATTAAAGATTCAGCTTTCTTTAATGCCTCTTTTTTTGTCTTAATAATTGATAATTTATCAAAAACAATAAAAAAGATAATATAAAAAACTGTAAATATTCCAATAAATATTAAAAACTCTTTTAGTCTCATAAAATACCTCTATTATTAAATAATTATAGCATAAAAAAAGCACATTTAAGTGCTTTATTTATTATGATTTACATATTCTTTTGTAATTTCTAATACTTTTAAGTATTCTTGTTCTAATTCAGCAAAATTTCCATTAACAAATTCACTGTCATTATCTTTACTTTTTAACTCGTGTTGATAAGAAACATCTGCTAATTTCATAAAGCCTAGATATTTACAATCACTCTTTAAAGAATGTACTAAAATAGCATATTCAGGCATATTGTTTTCTTCTTTATATTTTACAATATCAGCCCATTTGTTTTCTACTTCACTATAGAAATCTCCAAGTGTTTCATTATACATTTCCATATCTCCAAGTAACTCTAATGCATGTTCCATATCTACACCTTTAGATTCTAAATAACTGCGATCATAAACTATTCCTGTTGATTCACTTTCAGCTGGTTCTGATACTTCTTCTTTCTTTTCTTCAACTGGTTCTTCTTTTGGTTCCTCTTTTACTTCAGCAACTTCTTCTTTCTTTTCTTCAGCTGGTTCTTCCTTTACTTCCTCTTTTACTTCAGAAACTTCTTCTTTCTTTTCTTCAGCTGGTTCTTCCTTTACTTCCTCTTTTACTTCAGAAACTTCTTCTTTCTTTTCTTCAACCGGTTCTTCTTTTACTTCCTCTTTCACTTCAGTTACTTCTTCTTTCTTCTCTTCAACTGGCTCTTCTTTTGGTTCTTCTTTCACTTCAGTTTCTTCTTCTTTCTTTTCTTCTACCGGTTCTTCTTTTACTTCCTCTTTCACGTCAGTTACTTCTTCTT
>JAFWGF010000026.1 GCA_017512495.1 Bacilli bacterium | reverse complement strand
TTCAATTAATTTTTTACCAGTAATAAGATCTAAAAAATCATAATGATATTGATGAAAAGGATTTTCACCAAAACATGAAAAGTTACAACCATAAATAGTAGCTATATCACACTTAGTAGTAATTGGATATAAAAGACCTGTAGGATCAGAAAAACCACAAATATATTTAGGATTATTTTTTATTAAATCAAAATCAATATATGGTAATATTTCTACTAAGAATTCTCCTCCACCTGCACAAATTAGCATATCAATATCTTTATTCTTAAACATTTCGTTGATTTCTTTAGCTCTAATCTTTTTATCAGCACTTCTACCTTTTTCACACTTAAAAATATTTTTAGATAATAAAGTCCTATATCCGTTATCTTTAAAATATTTATCAGCGTGTTTATACTTATTAATTTTCAAATCATCACTAGCCCCAGCTGAAGGAGCTGGTACACTAATTAAATTATTTTTCTGGAGAAAATTCGGGTATTTCATTTTCATCATCATCCTTTTTTAATAATTTTAAAACAATTTTATAAATTATCAATATGACAATACCACTAATAGTAATAATTATTCCTAATATAGTTAAACTATCTGAATTAAAATTAGTCATATTAGAAAGTCTTCTAATAATTGTACTAGATATAAGGCTAGCTAATACAACACCAATTCCACTAACAATCATTGATTTACTTAGTGTCTTAATCCATTTGTAGAAAGATTTTTGTACTAAGGCGATTAATAATAAATCAACAAACATACATATAAATAAAATAATCCTAAATTTTAAAGAAATAATTAGTTTATAACCTTTTAAAACTTGTCTTTCAGTAGTAGTCATATTTTTACTAGCATTCTTTATAGATTGTTTATAAGCTTTAGATAAGTCTTTAGAATCTACTTCTGAAACAGCTTTACTTATCATTTCATCAGATATTTCTTTACCAACTTTTTCTTCAATAACAGATTTATTCTCAGTCAAAAAGTTTAACATATCTTCTTCTAAAGCTACTTCATCAATATTATCTGGATCAATTAATCCTTCTACAGTACTATCTAAATACTTCTCTAATAGTTGTTGAATCTCTGGACTATTAAGCATTTCTTGTACTCTAGGATCATCAGTTATCTCTTTAATCTGCTCCTCTGTAATGATATTACTTCCTTCACTATAACCGGTTGGAAATACTCTTTCTACTATAGTTTCTTTAATTACTCCATTAATCAATACTTTCTTTAAAGTAAAGCTAAGAGCTAACAAGAAAATAATATCTATTAAAATAAAAACTAGTATTCCTAATAACACCTTTTTTAGTACTTTCATAATAGCCACCTCTTGTAGTAATTATATCATGAAAAAAAGAAAATCTTTAGACTTTCTTTATCTACTCTACACTTATTTAGTATATTGGTCATATAAATCTTTTAAATACTTTTTCTTTAAAACTATTTTTAAACCTTTTTCACTTAAATCAGTATAAGTTCTATCCAGCAATTCAAACATTTTAGGATGCATAATAGCTTTATCTTTTACTCTATTCCAATATTTCAATTGATAATGATGATCCCACTTTTCTCCTTGATAAGTCATACCTGCTGCTAAAGTATCACATACTAACTCTAGATAATATTTAAATGGCATTATTGGAGCAACTTCATTAGCAGCATAATCATACCAATATTCATAATGATGTTTATTTCTACCTTTATGATGAAGCCAAGCTCTACTATAACCATTTTCTTGTTTACAATTTCTAATAGGACTATAATCTCCCTGATAGTACTTTACACTTTCCCAAAACTCTTCAGGTGAATACTTAGATAAATCATGTATTAATCCTTGAAAAGGGATTCCTACTCTACAACATAAGCAAAAAACTTTAAAACGATGTTCGTTAACAGTATGTAAATGTCCAAAAAAATTTTTAATACTAATCTTATACTTGCTCATCATATCACCTATTAAAGTATATCACATTTTAAAAATATAATAAAAGAACTGAGTTCTTTTATTATTACATAAATTTTTCATAATTATTAAAATCTAAGAAATAATCATTCATATTAGGCATATAACTAATATTATTAACTTTAGGTAATTCATTATTACCATTCTTTAATTTTGAATCGTAATAATCAAACAATTCTTTAAATCTAGCATAATGAACTATTTCTCTTTGTCTTAACCATAGTAATGGTCCAATTACATCAGGATCATCTGTTAAATCAATTAAATTCTCATAAACAGCTCTAGCTTTTTGTTCAGCAGCCATATCTTCAGCAAGATCTGCTAGTGGATCCCCAGTAGTAGCAAAATAAGCAACAGTGAATGGTACTCCATTAGTATCAGTAGGATATAATGCTTTTGCATGTTCGGCATAATGTGTATCTAAACCAGCTTCTTTTATTTCTTCTAAAGTAGCATCTTTCATTAATTGATAAATCATTGTTTCTAGCATCTCTACATGACCTAATTCTTCTGTTCCAATATCATTTAACAAAGCTTTTCCTTTATCATCAGGCATAGTCATTTTTTGGTTTAAATAACGTAAAGCAGCCGCCATTTCACCATTAGAACCACCATACTGAGTAACTAAATATTTAGCCATCTTTAAATCTTTTTTCTTAATATTAACAGGATATTGTAATCTCTTTACATACTTAAACATTTTTTACCTCCCATGACCATTCTGAATTCACCCATTTAAAAGACTTAGTATCAGCATTCCCAGCTACTGTCATAGGACCATAAGCAGATTCATACTCTTTAACAAGCTTTTCTTCTCTTCTTAAGTAATCTTGGAATAACATTAACATACTTTGATCTTCTGGATGAATATCTAAATATAAATTCAAATCATGAGCAGCAAAGCATATTTCTTGTAATTCCACTAGTTTTTTTTCTTGTTCAGTCATAGGGAATAAGCTTTTTACCTTATAGTTTTTATATTCACTATATAAATTACTAAACATATTACCTTTTTCAAATCCTTCTTTTGGATTAAATAAATTTTCTTTTTTTTGATTATTCATATTATATAAATCATTATTTCTATTCATATAATACCAATCATAATAACTATTATTCATATTATCTCCCTTCCTTTTAATGTATTCTTAGGTAAAATATCTGTATAGATAAATGCCTAAAATATTGACTTTTCAAGGCATTTATGCTATAATATACAATCACTTAAGGAGGGGTTAGGATGAAAGAGGCTTTAAAAGAATTGAAGAAAATATTAAAGCAAGGTCCTATTTCAACTGAAGAGTTCAACAAGTTAGTAATTAAGTATAAATTAACTGAGGAAGAAAAGGAAAAAATCACTGATTTTATATTTGAAAATAATATTAGCTTCAACAAAGAAAAAGAAGTAACACCTATAAAACAAGAATTTGATGTAACTTCTGAAGAACTTGCTGGTATTGAAGAAATAACTAATGAGGAATTAGCTAATATTGATAAAATTGATATTGGTGATGTTTTTACTACGCATACTAGTGCTATTCGTCTATATTTAAACGATATTGGTAAAATACCTTTATTAACTGAAGAAGAGGAAAAATTAATAACAAAAAGAGTTGCTGATGGAGATGAAGAAGCTGCTCGTATATTAACTCAATCTAACTTAAGACTTGTAGTATCAATCGCAAAGCATTATATTAATCGTGGTGTTGATTTCCTAGATTTAATTCAGGAAGGTACTCTTGGATTAATTAGGGCTGTACAAAAATTTGATCCAACTAAAGGATATAAATTTTCTACTTATGCAACATGGTGGATAAGACAGGCTACTTCTAGATCAGTTGCTGATACTTCTAGAACTATTAGAGTTCCTGTTCACACTCATGAAATTCTTGTTAGAATGAATCGTATTGAAAGAGATCGTGAAATTGAAAATTATGGTGAATTAGTATCTGATGAAGAAATGGCCGCAATAATCTATACAGACAAAAGAAATTTAGATAGTGATATAAATATAAAGCAAAAGCACATTGATAAATTTAATCTTAAGTCAAATAAACTTCCTGTTAATACTCATTTTAATAAAAATGCTAATGAATTAAATAGCGAAAGAATTAAAAAAGGATTAGAAATAAAGAATGATATTTATAAAAATATATATGATTTAGAATATAAGCAAAAATATAATGAAATATACGAATCTAAGTTAAAAGAAGATGCTGATAAAATTAGAGATCTTAGAACTCAATCATATATAATAGATACTGCTTCATTAGATGTTCCTGTTGGAGAAGATGAAGATGCACTTATGGGTGATTTCGTAGCTGATGAAAGCAGTAATACTGAAGATATTGTAGATAATAAAGTGTTACGTCAATATCTTTTAGAATTAATTGATGAGGTTGCTATGACTGAACCTAATGAAACTAGTAGAGAAAGAACAAAGACTATTTTAATTGAACGTTTTGGTTTAGATGGAAAAGATCCTAGAACACTTGAACAATTAGGAAAGAAATTTGGTATTACTAGAGAAAGAGTTAGACAAATCGAAGCTAAAGGTTTAAGAAAAATGAGACATCCTTCCAGAACAAAAAAAATAAGAGATTATCTTTAATCTCTTATTTTTTTATGTCCTCTAAAACTTTACTAAACATTTCTTTAATATCGTCATGTGTTAACATATCATATGCTTCATTTAATGAAACAAAATCTACTTTTGATACTTCTTGTTCTTGAGGAGTTGGTGTTCCACCTATGGCTTTTCCTAAGAAAAATATAACATCTTTCATTACCCCTTCTTTTGGACTATAACTGATCACATATCGATAATTAGTATCTACTTCTATATCAATACCAGTTTCTTCTTTTACTTCTCTAATAGCTGTTTCTTCCTCTGTTTCACCCTCTTCTACATGACCTTTTGGAAAACCAACATGTCCTACTTTATGTTTAATTATTAGCACCTTATCATTATCAATAACAATTGCTCCACAAGATTTTTCACGTTTCATAATATCACTCCCAATATAGTTATAACACACTATACAAAAAAAAAGATAGTATTTCTACTATCTTACAGTTATTTTATTCTCTCTAATACCTTTTTCAATCAATTGATTAATCTTTCTTTTTTCAGCATATTCTTTAGCTAATCTTTCACTTCTTACATTCATTAATGTAATTTTAATATAATCGATTGTTTTTTGATATTTACCAGCATCTTTAGCTTTTGCAATTTCTTTTTCCTTATATTCTAGAAATTCTTCTAATAATGGTTCTGCATCAGGTTGAGTTAATATCTTATCTACAATAGCTTTTTCAGATAATACTTTACCTTTAACACCAGTTAATTCTCCACGAATCATTTGCATATATTGTCTAACATGTGCATCGTTCATATTTTCAGCATCAAAATATGCTGTTTTTAAATCTTCTTTTAAAGCATTAATATGCTTTCTTTCATTTTTAGTCAGATTTCTTTTCTTTTCAGTCTTTTCATAATTACTACAATCAGTTACTTTAAATTGAGTCATCTTTCCATTTTCATCAAAAACTTGGAAACCACTATTTATGTATTCATAATCACTGATTGGTCTTTTTTTATGATCAGCTATTTTGCTACAGTTAAAAACACATGAGTTTTTACAGTTTTCCCAACATAAATGCAATTCTTCATGATCATTCACTCTTTGCATTAATGAAGGTGTTATATGCATACCACTTACTTGACCTTCTTTTTTTATTAATACTATATTTTTCACACTTTCAACCCCCTATGTCAAATGTGCATACATTATACCACTTTTATGGTAATTTGTCAATAAAATGTAAATTTAGGCTTGTAAAAAATCCTTAAAAATGATAAAATATACTTGTTATTCGAATGGCGTCATTGGTGAAGTGGTTAACACGCTAGTTTGTGGCACTAGTATGCGTGAGTTCGATTCTCACATGGCGCCCCAGTTTAGAATAAAAAGAGTCTTTTTAAAAGGTTCTTTTTTTTTAATAGAATGTTATAATAGTATATATTAATAAAGATAAGGAGAATTATATGAACTATAAGAAAATAGTAGTTGCTGGCGGAGGTGTTTTGGGAAGTCAAATTGCTTTTCAATCAGCTTATTGCGGTTATGATGTAACAATATGGTTAAGAAGTGAAGATAGCAAAACAAGAACACAACCTAAGCTCGATGCATTAAAAAAAGATTATATTGAAACCATTGAGTCTTTAAATCCTCATGATGAGAATAGTTGGGCAAGAGGAATATCTGATATTGATAGTTTTAATAAAGAAGAGTGTTTAAAAAAAGTTGATCTTGCCTATAACAATATTAAATTAGAAGTTGATATGAAAGAAGCGGTGAAAGATGCAGATTTGGTAATTGAATCAATGGCTGAAATTAAAGATGAAAAAATTAAATTTTATCAAACTTTAGCTCCATTGTTAGAAGAAAAAACTGTTATTGTAACTAACTCTTCTACTCTATTACCATCTATGTTTGCTAAATATACAGGAAGACCCGAAAAATATTTATCACTTCATTTTGCAAACACAATATGGGTTAAAAATACAGCCGAAGTAATGGCTCATGATGGAACCAACAAAAAATATTTTGATGAAATTATGGAATTTGCAACAAGTATTAGAATGTTACCTCTTCCTGTTTTAAAAGAAAAATCAGGATATCTATTAAATTCTATGCTTGTACCATTTTTATTAAGTGGTATGGATTTATTAACAAATGGAATATCTGATGCTCAAAGCATTGATACAGCCTGGAAAAGAGGAACAGGTTCTCCAAAAGGACCATTTGAAATTATTGATACTGTAGGATTGACAACTGCAAAAAATATAGTTGAACAATATCAAAAAGTTCCTGGATTAATGAGTCCTTTATTAAAGAAAATGATGTTACCTTATAATTACAAAGGAATGT
>JAFWGF010000025.1 GCA_017512495.1 Bacilli bacterium | reverse complement strand
ATATTGGTGAATGTTATGAAAAAAATCTTATTAGTAGATGGTAACAATTTAGTGTTTAGAAGTTATTATGCAACTGCATATAGTGGAGTTATTATGCGCAATTCGAAAGGTTTTCCAACTAATGCGTTATATGGATTTATAAATATGATGAATAGAATTATTAGAGAAGAAAAACCTACTTATGTATTAGTTGCTTTTGATAAAGGAAAAACATTTAGACATGAAGAATATACAGAGTATAAAGCAGGTAGAAGTGATACACCTGATGAATTAAAACAACAATTTCCAGTTGCTAAAGAAGTATTAAAAGCAATGGGTATTAAATATCATGAAATGGATTATTATGAAGCAGATGATATTATTGGTACATTATCTAGTATAGCTCATATTGATCCAGAATTTGATTGTGAAATAATTAGTAGTGATAAAGACTTACTACAATTAATAGAAGATGATGTAGTAGTTAGAGTATTAAAAAGTAATGACTATATTATGATGGATAGAAATAAGTTTATGGAAACTTATGGTATAGAGCCAATTAAAATGATTGATTTAAAAGCTTTAATGGGAGACCCATCAGATAATATACCAGGAGTTGCTGGTGTAGGAGAAAAGACTGCTTTGAAACTAATAACTGAATATGGTAGTATCGATGGTATTTATGAAAATATAGATTCAATCAAAGGTAAACTACAGGAAAAGTTAATTACTGACAAAGATAACTGTTATAAATCATATCAATTAGCTACTATTGTAAAAGATATTAAACTAGGATTTACTTTAGAAGACTGTAAGTATACAGAAATTAATAATTTAAAATTAAAAAGTATTTTAGAAGAATTAGAGTTTAAATCTCTATTAAATAAATATAATCTTACTGGAGATGTAGAAGATAATAGAACTATTAAAGAAACAAAGGATTTAGAAATAAAAGATATAAGTGAATTAGATTCTTCTAAAGATTATTCTTTCTATATTGAGAGTAAAGGAGAAGTTTATAGTAAGAGTGAAATCTTAGGAATAAGTTTCTATGATGGGGATTATGGTTATTTCTTAAAAGAAGAAGAGATAAAAAAATATAAAGAACTATTTACAAGTAAGAGTAATAAATATACTTATGATTTAAAAAAATGTATTGTTTTATTAAATAACTATGATATTGAAATAAATAATTGTTTGTTTGATACATCTATTGCTGGATATTTATGTGATTATGAAATAAAAGATGATATTAGTTATCTAGCTAATAATATGGGGTACGATATACCTAGCTTTGAGAGTGTCTATGGAACATTAAAAAGACCATTAGAAGTATCAGAAGATAAGTTGAAGAATATTGTTACTTCAAAAGCAAAGTTTATTTATGATTCCAGAGAAGAATTATTAAACAAAATAGAAGAATATGATGAATTAGAATTATTTAATAATATAGAAATGCCTTTAGTTAAAGTGCTTTCTGATATGGAAATTACGGGTATTAAAGTAGATGCTAAATACTTAGAAACTGTAAGAGATGAATTAGATGAAAAAATAAAACAACTAGAAAAGGAAATATATGATCTAGCAGGACAAGAATTCAATATTAATAGTCCAGCACAATTATCTCAAGTATTATTTGTAGATATGGAAATACCTTATCCTAAGAGAGTTACTAATGGTAAATATTCTACTAGTAAAGATATCTTAGATAAGATTAGTTTTGTTAATCCAATTGTAGATAAAATATTAGAATATCGTATGTTAGCTAAATTATATTCTAATTATGCAGTAGGCTTATTAAATGAAATAAGAGAAGACGGTAGAATTCATACGACTTATACACAAACATTAACTCGTACAGGACGTCTTTCTAGTATTAGTCCTAATCTTCAAAATATACCTGCTCGTGATGAATATAGTCGTATGATTAGAAAAGCATTTGTTCCTGATGAAGATAGTGTTCTATTATCAAGTGATTATTCACAAGTAGAATTAAGAGTATTCTCATCTATGGCTAATGCTACACAAATGATGGAAGCATTTATTAATGATCAAGATATTCATACTAAAACGGCTAGTGATATTTATCATGTGCCAATTGAAGAAGTAGATAAGAAAATGCGTAGAACAGCTAAAGCCGTTAACTTTGGAATTATCTATGGTATTAGTAGTTTTGGATTATCTGAAGATTTAGGAATTAATGTAAAAGAAGCAAAAGATTTTATTGATAAATACTTAGAAGCATTTCCAGGAATAGCTGATTATATGGAACAAGAAAAAGAAGAAGCTTATAAGAATGGATATGTTACTACTTTAATGAATAGAAGAAGAGTAATACCAGAACTTTCATCTAAGAATTATATGATTAGAAGTAGTGGAGAAAGAATGGCTCTTAATACTCCTATTCAAGGTACTGCTGCTGATATCTTAAAGAAAGCTATGGTAGAATTATATAATGAATTAAGAGATGAAAAACTAGAATCAAAAATACTTCTTCAAGTACACGACGAATTAATCTTAAACGTTAAGAATAATGAAGTAGATAAAGTAAAGAAAATAGTTAAAGAGATAATGGAAAATACTTATAAATTAAATGTTCCATTAAAAGTAGAAATAGAAACAGGAAAAGATTGGTACGAAGCTAAATAAGGAGTGATAATATGCCTGAAAAACCAGAAGTAGTTACAGTAGTAAAAAACTTAATACCGAAAGTAGTTGGTAAAAGAATAACTGGTTGTAATGTATATTGGGATAATATTATTGCTTATCCTACAGTAGATAAATTTAAAAAAGAAATTATTAATCAAAAGATAAATGATATTAAGACTAGAGGTAAATTTATTGTTATGGAGTTAGATAATTATAGTTTACTATGTCATTTGAGAATGGAAGGTAAGTTCTTTTTTAGAAAAGTAGGAGAACCTCTAAATAAACATGAGCATGTAGAACTAATATTAGATGATTCTATTAGTTTTAGATTTCATGATGTTCGTAAATTTGGTAAAATGCATCTTATAAAGAAAGAGGATACTTACAAAGTAAAACCTCTATCAGAACTAGGATTAGAATATGATGATTCAAATCTTACTAAAGAATATTTGTATAATAAAATCCATAATAAGAAATTACCAATTAAAACAGTATTACTTGATCAAAGTATTATTACTGGTATTGGTAATATTTATGATGATGAGGTATTATTTATGAGTGGAATAGATCCAAATAGAAAAGCTTGTGATGTTACTAAAAATGAATGTCAAAGAATAATAGATAATACCAAAATAGTGTTAGATAAAGCCATAGAAAAGGGTGGTACTACTATTAAGAGTTTTACATCTAGTGAAGGTGTACATGGTTTATTTCAACATGAATTACTAGTTCATGGTAAAGCTGGTAGTAATTGCCCTACATGCGGAAACAAGATAGAAAAGACTAGAATTGGTGGTAGAGGAACACATTATTGTAAAAAATGTCAGAAATAGAATAAATTACTATTCTATTTTTTTATTTTGTGATAAAATCATTATAGAATAGTGGAGGGGTATCATGAAGAAGACTAAGATCATCTGTAGTATGGGACCTGCTTCTAGTAAAGAAAAAATATTAGAAGAAATGGTGTTTAATGGTATGGATTGTGCTCGTATTAATCTATCTCATAGTACAGAAGATGATATACTTAAAACTATTGATTTAATTAGAACTGTACGTAAAAGTACAGGTTTTCCTATTGCAATTATGTATGATACTAAAGGACCAGAATTTAGGACTTTAAATTTCCAAAATGGTGGTATTAAAATTAAGATAAATGATACTATTAAAATGCAAAAGAAAAAATGTTTAGGTAATAAAGATAAATTTAGTGTCAATCATCCAGAAGCAATAGATAAATTAAAAGTAGGGGATCATATATTAGTAGATAATGCTTTACTTGATTTAGAAGTAATAAAAAAGGGTTCTGGATATGTAGAATTAAAAGCGTTGAATAATGGTGAAATTAAAAATCATAAAACAATAAATGTTCCTGGAGTTAATTTGAATTTACCATTTATTAGTGATATAGATAAAAAGGATATAGAATTTGCTGCTACACATTCATGTGATTATTTAGCTTTATCTTTTGTTAATAGAAAAGAAGATATAGAAGCTGCTAGGAAAATAGTTGAAAAAGCTGGTGGTGATGCTAGAATAATTGCTAAGATTGAAAGTAGAATGGGCATTGAAAATATTGATGAAATCGTAATGGCTGCTGATGGAATTATGGTAGCTAGAGGAGATTTAGGAGTAGAAGTACCAATGGAAGAATTACCAGTACTTCAAAAAAGTATAATTAAAAAGTGCCGTGAAAATGGTAAATTTGCCATAGTCGCAACAGAAATGTTAGCTTCTATGTATGAAAATCCTAGACCTACTAGGGCAGAAGTAACAGATATTGCTAATGCTGTGTTAGATGGAACAGATTGTGTAATGTTATCAGGAGAAACAACAGTAGGAAAATATCCAATTCAGGCAGTTAAAATAATGAGTAGAATTTGTGAATATACTGAGTCAACTATTGATTATACAAAACATGCTGAATATAAAAGACAAATAGATGTTTCAGATACAATAGCTAAATTAGCAGTAGATGCAGTAGAATATGATGATATAAAATTAATTGTAACAGCTACTATGACAGGATTTACAGCTAGAAAAGTTAGTAATTTAAGACCTAATTGTACAATATTAGCATGTTGTCCTTCATCCCATGTTGCCGAAAAAGTAGCTCTTAATTTTGGTGTTAAACCAATAGTTACAGAAATATTTGATAGTACAGATGAAATGATTGAATATGCTAAAAGTAAAGCAAAAGATACTTTTAAATTAAAAGAAGGAGATTTAATTATCTTTACTGGAGGTTTTCCATTAGGTAAAACTAGATCAACTAATTTTATAAAAATAGTTGAAATTTAAGAATCAAGAAAAAACTTGATTTTTTTACATTTTTTTGTGAACAATATTTGATTTTTTGTTTACAATGTATTAACATATATTATAGAGGATGGAGGTATTACCATGAGAGAAAACAGAAACGGTTTTACTTTAGTAGAATTATTAGTAACATTATCAATATTAGGAATAATTACTGCACTCTCAATACCTATAATTAGAAATGTTCAAACACAACAAACAAATAGAAAATATACGACTTATTTAGATAGTTTAGGATATGCAAGTAAACTATATGTAGATTCTTATTCAGAAGATTTATTTGGATATTATGCTAGAGGTTGTAGGTATATTAAATATGAAGATTTAAAAAAGCGTGATTTAATTAAAGATATCGACATTAAAGGAATTAGTTGTGATACAGAATACACAGCTATTAAAGTTGTAAAGTTTAGAGATAAATATTATTATCAACCATATATGGGTTGCGGATCTGAAACAGGTGGTACTGTAAATGCTAGTATTTTTAAACCTAAACAGATTGAAAATGAAGATTTGTGTGATGCAAATTTAAATAATACCCTTATTATTAGAGAAGCATATAGCGCTGAAGAAAAGCGTAAAATTAAGCAAGAACATAATCCAAAAGTTGCGATTGAATCATATACTGGAGTTTCTTTAACGGAAAAGCCACAAGTTAAATATGCATATATTAGAAGTGATAAGGCAAATGCTTCTGATATGACATTAGAAGATTTAAACAACATGGCTAAAAGTTGGAGTGATTACATCTCATTTGATCTTTTTACGGATATTGAACAAAATAAATTTATTAAAAAAGCAAAATTAATGACTACTTATTCAAATGACAAATTAACAACTCATTTAAATTCTGATCCACAACTTACAGGAACAAATTTTTGGTTAGTATTAAAGGTAGATCGTTTAAAAGATTATGAAGGTTATGATTGGAAAAAAATAGAAAATCCGGAAGGAATAGAGAATTATGTTTTCTTTGGACCATATATTGTTGATAATACAAAGCCTACAGTAGTAGGTAATACTGTAACAATTACGTCAAGTGAAACTAGTTATCATCACAAAAAAGTAACTGTTAGGTTTAAAGTCGATGATAATATGACTGCAAAAAATAAAATAAAAGTTTGTGTATCAGCAGCAAATAATTGTACTGATGCTGATTATAAAACATATAGTGGTGGTAATGTTTCAAAAGAAATTACTTTTACAGGAAGTTATGATGGAAATAAGAGAACTGTTTATATTAAGGTTATGGACGAAGCAGGAAACAAATTAGGAAAAACTAATGATACATATATAGTTTATAAAGAATGCTCTGAAACAAAGCCTGGAAATGACTGGAAAAACGAAGGAACATGTAGTAAAAAATGTGGTGGTGGAAAACAAAAACAATATGCTTTCCGTAAAGATAAGTATTTGAACACACAATGTACAGAAAAAGATTACAAAGAAATTGATTGTAATAAAATGGGATGTTGTTCAGAGACTAACGATGTTACTGGTAATTGGGTAGAAGGAACTGAATGTAGTAAAGCTTGTGGTAGTGGAAAGAAAAAGAGAACTCGAACTATTCAAAAAGTTTCTAAATATGATGGAAGTAATTGTGGAAATCCTACAACCGAAACAGACTGGGGAGGCTCAGCATGTAATACGCAAGACTGCTGCTCAAGTACTAAAGTCGTTGAAGGAAATTGGGTAGAAGGCAGCGACTGTAGTGTAGCCTGCGGTGGTGGAACCAAAAAGAGAACTCGAACTAGCAAAAATATTTCTAATTATGATGGAAGTGATTGTGGTGCTGCATCAACTGAAACAGATTGGAATGGCTCAGCATGTAATACTCAAGATTGTTGTAGCTCAACAACAGCATCTCGTGGAGCTTGGTCTGACTATGGAGAATGCAGTAAACTTTGTAATGGTGGTAGGTATCATAGAAGAAGAACAATAACATATACATCTAATTATGATGGATCTGATTGCGGAAGTGAAGTGGAAACTGATGCTGGTGGATCACATTGTAATACGCAAAGTTGTTGCAATAGTACAGAAGAAACTATTGTTAATTGCCATTGTCTGTATGGATGTTGTAGACATGATATTGGTATCGGCGGATCTCATCATTTTGGAGATGTGTCTTGTCTATATAAAAAGACATCTACATATGACGGTAGTTATTGTGGAACGACCTCTCATCATCAACATGGTAGCTGTCGTGATTTTAAAGATATATGTCCAGACTGTATTTGGTGGTAACATAAAAAAGATTCTAATTATTTAGAATCTTTTTCTTTTAATGAATTATAATGATCATATAATTCTTGTACTGAGTTCTCTAAAAAGTAATAGTGAAAAATATAGAAGAAAAAAAGTATTAATGTAATTAATCCTACTACCATAAATGATAATAATTCATTTGTAATAGCTATTCCAAAAAACATGATAGTTCCTAATCCTACAAAGATTGTTACTAAAAGATGAATCAATCTTTCGTGTTGAAAGAATTTTATGTTTACTAATAAGTCATTTAATTCTTCTTTATTTAATTTCTTCTTTTTTTCTTCTAATTCTCTTAATTCTTTTAAATAATCTTTTAATTTAAATTTCATATTTCCTCCTTAATCTTTTCTGATATTAAACTATTATCAAATTCTTCATCCATTAAGAATTCATGAATTAATTCTTCTTTGTTTGAAACTAACATTTCTTCAATACGATCTACTCGACACTTTTCAGCTTTAATAATAGATTCTACTTTAGAAACGGCTTCATCTAAATCATCATTTACTACTACATAGTTATATTTTGTAACTTCATTAATCTCTTGATAAGCTATATTAAATCTTTTAATAATCTTTTCTTTATCTTCAGTTTGTCTGCCGCTTAATCTCTTTAATAATTCTTTTTCAGATGGTGGTAAAATAAAGATAAATAAAGCTTCTGGAACTAATTCTTTGATTTTCTTAGCTCCTTCAATTTCTATTACTAAGATAACGTCTATTCCTTTGTCTAATTTCTTAATTATTTCTTCTTTAGGAGTACCATAATAATTATCTGCATACATTGCATATTCTAAGAAATAATTATTATCTATTCTTTCTTCAAATTCTTCTTTTGTTAAGTAGAAGTAATTAACTCCTTCTTTTTCACCTTTTCTAATCTTTCTAGATGTTGCGGATACAGATAACCAGATGTTTTCATTTTTTTTAATAACTTTTTCGACAATTGTATCTTTACCAGCACCACTAGGACCAGAAATTACTATTAATTGTCCTTGTTTCTTTTGTTTTATCATAGATCCTCCTTGTATAAGTGATTTTGATATTCTTTTTTAAATAATCCTTCATTATATATTAAATCATATATTTTAGTAGTATTAAGTTCAAATTCTAACATTGGATCTTTTTCTCTAGTTATTTTACTAATAATTGGCACATCTAATTGCTTTTTAATATTATTTAAGTAATTTTTACCAGTCTTATTAAATCCTAAAACTCTAATATAAGTAATTTTATTATAAGACTTTGCTTCTTCTTTAGTAAAATTACATAGTATATGTAATAACATTCTACTTATCTTATTATAGGTATCTTTTTTACTCTTAAGACTTTTTATCAACTCATCATAAGTATTTACTTTAGTGATTACTTCTTTTAATTTATTATTCATGCCAGTCTCAACTGTCTGATATATTTCTAAATTATCTTCAGTAATTATTTTATATTTTAAAATATTAAAGTACATATCCATATAATGTAAATTATCTAATCTTTTTAAAGTATTAATAGGTACTTGATCTTTTATAGATATATCCTGTTTTAAACTTTCTCTAATAGATGTGGCACTTGAGAAGGTGTTAGTTAATTCTTTATTGTGATAATTATTAGTTCTTTTAATAGTTTCTGGGATAATTTTATATTTATTTTCTAATATAGTTTTGATATAACTAATTCCTAGTAAATCATTAGGAGTAGTTATTTTCTTGTCTGTTAAATCTTCTAATGCTTTAGATAAAGCAGTAGGGTAATTATTACCTAGTTTACAATATATTTTTACTAGTTTATCAAACTCATCGTTATTTATTTGTGTTTCAGCAATTAATTTTAAATCTTCTATATTATCTGATTCACTTCCAAATATTACTTTTTCTACTTGTAATTTTTCAAGTATAGTAATAGCTCCATAAGCATAGAAATCTGCACTTTGAGTAGAAAAAGGAAATGGTAATTCAATTACTAAATCTATTCCTAATTCTAAAGCAATATCAGTTCTTTTCCATTTATCAATAAGTGTAACCTCTCCGCGTTCAGTAAAGTTCCCATTCATTACTAAAATAATAGAGTAGTCAGGATACATTTCTTTTATCTTATTTAGATGATATAAATGACCATTATGAAAAGGATTATATTCTGCGATAATACCAATAGCTTTCATAATATCTCCTCATTTCTATGTATATTTTATCATATTAGTAATTAATAATAAATAAAATATATTGTAAAGTAGATTTATATTTATGTTAAATTTAAGTGCTTATCTGTAAAATATGATATAATTTTGATAGATGGAGTGATTATATGAAAGCTATAGTAGTTGCTGGAGGAACAGGTGGTCATATTTATCCAGCTATTGCGATTATGGGTAAGATAAAAGAAAAAGAACCTGATAGTGAATTTTTATATATTGGTACTAATGATAGAATGGAAAAAGATATTATTCCTAATTTAGGAATTGAATTCATTGGTCTAGAAATGACAGGTTTAAATAGATCTAATCCTTTATCTAATGTTGAAGTTCTTCGTAAATTTAAAAAGGCTATTAAAGAATCTAGAAGTATAATTAAGAACTTTAAACCTGATATTGTAATAGGAGCAGGAGGTTATATTACAGCTCCAGTACTATATGCAGCTCATAAAGAAGGTATTCCAACACTTATTCATGAACAAAACTCTATTCCCGGAGTATCTAATAAATTCATTGGTAATTTTGCTGATAAAATTTGTGTATCACTTCCGAATAGTATTAATTTATTTCCTAAGAATAAAGTAGTATATACTGGTAATCCAAGAAGTGAAGAGATTATTAAAGTAGAAAAGCTTAGTAAAACTAAAATAGGTTTCAAAAATAATAAAAAATTAGTTGTAGTAGTAATGGGATCACTAGGTAGTACTACTATGACATTAAAAATAAAAGAATTAATACCAGCTTTTAATGATAAAGATTATCAAGTGTTAATTATAACTGGTAAGAAATATTATGATGAATATAAAGATATTAAATTATCTGATAATGTTAAATTAGAACCATTTATGGATAATTTAATTAATTTACTTAAAGATAGTGATTTAATAGTATCGCGTGCTGGAGCTAGTACAATTGCGGAGATTACTGCTATTGGTCTTCCTGCTGTTTTAGTACCATCTCCGTATGTTACTAATAATCATCAATATAAGAATGCTAAAGAATTAGAAGATGCTGGTGCATGTGTAATAGTAACTGAAGAAGATTTTTCTAAAGATACAATAATTTCTGAAATAGATAAATTGCTTTCTGATGAAAAAGGGTATAATAAGATGGTAGAGTGTAGTAAAAAATTAGGAATTACTGATTCAGCAACTAGAATTTATGAAGAAGCTAGAAAGATAATTAGGTGATTATATGAATGATAATCTTACAAGGATTAAAGAGTTAAATGTAGGTAAAGTAGAGGAAAATGTATCGTTAGATAAATATACTACTTATCGTGTTGGTGGTGTTTGTAATGCGATTATTTATCCAAAAAATGCTGAATGTTTAATTACTTTAATGAGGTTTTTAAAATCTGAAAATATTCCTCATAAGATTTTAGGTAAAGGTTCTAATTTGTTATTTAGTAGTAAACCTTATGAGGGAATATTAATAAAATTAGATGAATTTGATGATGTTGAATTCTTTGGAAAAAACAAAATTCAAGTAGGAGCAGGTTTTTCACTTGTAAAACTTAGTTTAATGGCAGCTAAAAAAGGATTAACTGGTCTTGAATTTGCATCAGGTATTCCTGGTAGTGTAGGTGGAGCAGTTTACATGAATGCTGGAGCTTATAAATCTGATATGGGTTATATAGTTGAAAGAGTAAAAGTATTAACACCAGATTTAAAAATAATTTATTTGGAAAATAAAGAAATGGATTTTCATTATCGTAGTTCATTTTTACAAAGACATCCAGATTTTATTTGTTTAGAAGCTACACTTAAGTTACATAAAGGAAAACGAGAAGCTATTGAAGAAGTAATTAGAGAAAGAAAACAAAGAAGAATAGATTCTCAGCCTTTAGAATATCCATCTGCAGGAAGTGTTTTCCGTAATCCAGAAGGAGAATTTGCGGGTAAATTGATTGAAGACTCTGGACTTAAAGGTAAAAAGCATGGTGGTGCTATGATAAGTGATAAACACGCCAACTTTGTTATTAATTATGATAATGCATCTGCCGAGGATATTAAATATTTAATTGATTTAGCTCATGATACTGTGTTAAAGAATTATGATATTGATATGAAAATAGAACAAGAATTTGTTAATTGGGAGTAATTATGGCAAAAAAAATAGTCAAGAAAAGAAAATTAAAAGTAGTTAATTTTTTAATAGTTCTTTTAGTTTTAACAGGACTATTTTTTGGCGTTTATTTTCTTTTAAAAGTTCCTACTAAGAATATGATTATTAAGAATACTACTTATTTAAATGATGATTATATATTAGAAATAGCGGAGTTAAAAGATTATCCTTCTTTTGTTTTAATAAATAATAGAAGTGTTGAGAAGAAACTAGAGAAAGTTAAATATATTAATTCAGTTCATTTGAAGAAGAGATTAGGTTTCATTGTAGAATTAGATGTAACTGAAAATAGACCGCTATTTTATAATACAAATAATAATAAATATGTATTAGGTGATGAAACGGAAATAGAAGAAGATGAAATTAGTCATAATTTTAGAGTACCTAGATTACTTAATTACGTGCCTGATCAGAAATATAAAAAATTTATTAGTAGTATGCATAATGTTAAAGTTGATATTATATCTAAGATAAGTGATATTGAATATAAACCAAATGATTATGATAAAGATAGATTTTTACTATATATGGATGATGGTAATGTGGTTTATTTAACGTTGACTAAGTTTAAAATGATTAATCATTATAATGATGTTTT
>JAFWGF010000024.1 GCA_017512495.1 Bacilli bacterium | reverse complement strand
CAAAAAATAGCTGAACCAATGCGATATATAAGTAATGTTGTTATCTCATTAGTGTTAGGCTTCTTGTTAACATTCATGTATGTGTTAACTACTATGAGAATAAAAAAGGCTTCAAGAAAAAAAATATTAAATGCTAGTGAGGCATCAGTAGTATTTGCTAATGTAGTAGGAACAAAAACTGGAACACATAAAGTTTATTCTCCAGTAGAGTCATCTTC
The DNA here is from genome assembly GCA_017512495.1 of Bacilli bacterium. Classification (GTDB taxonomy): domain Bacteria; phylum Bacillota_I; class Bacilli_A; order RF39; family UBA660; genus UBA3789. Next base: position 19,518 of record JAFWGF010000024.1, on the reverse strand, counting down.
AAGTGGTGGTTCTTCTGGTGGTGGTTTCTCCGGCGGTGGCGGCGGAGGAGGCGGTGGCTTCTCCGGTGGAGGAGGAGGTCACAGTTTCTAAAATTGTTGACATTACTAAGTATATGTACTATAATTGATATTGATTTGTTGATGAGGAAATTATCCAAGTAGTTAATTCAAAACTCTATACAGGAAAAAATGGTCAGCGACTGAGAGCCATTTAGAAAGGTGAATTAATGAATTTCAATAATGGAGTCAAATCGTGTACGAGCGTTAATCGTTAGAGGTAGTAGAAATACTATGAAAAAAGGTGGTACCACGAGCAATTCGTCCTTTCGGATGATTTGCTCGTTTTTTGTTGGATAACATCAACATATATAGAAAGGAAGATATTATGAAAGAGAATTTAGAGAAAATACTTAAACAAGGTCTAGAGAAAATTGAAAAAACAAAGACAGTAGAAGAAGTTCAAGAAGTGCGTAAAGACTTAATGGGTAAGAATAGTGAATTGACTAAAGTCTTGAAGGGTATGAGTAGTTTATCTGCTGAAGAGAAGAGAGAAACAGGTATGAAAGCTACTGAAATTAGAGAAGAATTTACTAAGAAATTAGAAGAAAAAGAAGGGGAAATTATCTCTAATAAAAGTGTTTTAGATGAACCATTAGACTTAACATTACCAGGAAAGAGTGTAGGAGAAGGAGCACTTCATCCTATTACACAAATGTGTTATGACTTGAATGATGCTTTCTTATCATTAGGATTTGAATTATATAGTGAAGATGATATTAGTAGTGAAAAATTCGTTTTCGATAATTTAAACTTTGCGGCTGATCATCCTGCTAGACAAATGATGGATACTTATTGGATAGAAGGTACTGAGAATAAAAATGCTGAAGAAAGATTATGTTTAAGACCACACTTAACTGGAGGATCAGTTAGAAAATTACTAAAAGATGGTGCTCCTGCAAGATTTATTTATCCAGGAAGAGTTTACCGTAATGAAGATGTAGATTCTGGACATGAAAGAGCATTCTTCCAATATGAAGCATTAATAGTTGATAAAGATATTTCATTCTCATCAGGATTAGTAATGATTAAAACTATTCTAGAAAAAGTATTTGGTAGAGAAATAAAGGTAAGAATGAGAGAAGGTTTCTTCCCATTTACTGAACCAGGATATGAGATTGATATGGAATGTTTAGTATGTGGAGGAAAAGGTTGTAAGGTATGTAAAAATAACGGTTGGATAGAAGTTATGCCTGGTGGTGTAATTCATCCAAATGTATTACGTGCTGCTAACTTAGATCCAGCAGAATGGACTGGATTCTATATAAATATAGGTTTAGAAAGATTAGTAATGATGCGTTATGGAGTAGATGATATTAGATTATTCCATAGTGGAGATTTACGTTTCTTAAAACAATTCAAGTAGGAAGGAGATTATTATGAAGATATCATTAAATTGGGTAAAGAGATATGTAGATTTACCAAAAGATTTAACAGCTAAGCAAATAGCTTACGATTTAACATTAAGAACAGTAGAAGTAGAATCAGTAGAATATACTAAAGATAAATTTCATGATATTGTCGTAGGTAAAATATTAGAAGTAAAAGATCATCCAAATGCTGATTCATTAAAGATATGTATTACTGATATTGGAGATGAGACTCCTGTCCAAATTGTTTGTGGAGGAGAAAATCTTTATAAAGATGAATTAGTAGTAGTATCTAAACCAGGAGCTGAAGTATATTGGCATGGTGAAGATCAATTAGTTAAGATAAAAGAAACTAAGATGCGTGGAGAAGAATCATATGGAATGATTTGTGGAGCTACAGAAGTATATTTAGATCAATTATTCCCACCAAAAACAGAAAGAGAGATAGTTGATTTAACTGGTATTAAATGTAAGCCAGGAGATGAAATAGCTGATGTAGTTTATATGGATGATGTTGTCTTAGAAATTGATAATAAATCATTAACAAATAGACCAGATTTATGGGGACACTATGGTGTTGCGAGAGAATTAGCTGCTATCTATGATTTAAAGTTAAAAGATTTACCAAAATTAAAACTAGATAGTAAATTACCAAAATATAAAGTAGAAATAAAAGAACCAAAAAAATGTAATAGATATACAGCTACAGAAATAGAAGGATTAGATACTAGAAAATCACCTCTATGGATGCAAGCTCTAATTATTAATGGTGGTATGAGACCAATTAATGCTATTGTTGATATTACAAACTATATTATGTTAGGAGTAGGACAACCATCTCATGCATTCGATAGAACACATGTTGAAGGAGAAAAAATAATAGTTAGAAATGCTAAAAAAGATGAAAAACTATTATTATTAGATGATAAGGACTTAGACTTAACAGAAGATGATTTAGTAATTGCTGATGCTAAGAGTCCATTAGGATTAGCTGGTATCAAAGGTGGTAAAAAAGATTCTATTTTAGAAGATACTACAGGAGTAGTATTTGAAATAGCTAACTTTACTGCAAGTGATATTAGAAGAACTGATAAGAGATTTGATGAAAAGACAGATTCATCTATTCGTTATGAAAAAGCTATTGATACAGAAAGAGTAGAACAAGGATTAGCTTGCGGATTAGAATTATTTAAAGAAATATTCCCAGACTGTAAGATAGTATCATTTACTGATGAATATCCTATTAAGACAGAAAGAGTAAAAATAGATGTAGAACAAGAATTCTTAGATGTACGTTTAGGAAAAGTATTAGATAGAAAAACAATTGAAAAAGTATTAACATCTCTAGGATATGATGTTAAGTATGAAAAAGGAGTATATCATGTAGTTGCTCCAGTATGGAGATCTACAGGAGATGTATCAATCAAAGATGATGTAATGGGAGATATTGCTAGAATACTAAGTTTTGATAGTTTTGATGCTAAACCATTACCTGTAAGATTTGAACATGCTGTTATTCAACCAAAAGAAAGATTAGAAAGAAACTTAAGAGAGTATCTAGCATTCCGCTGTGGATTCAATGAAATATTTACTTATCCATGGATTGATGAAAAATACATTAAAGCAGCTAAGATAGATACAAATAAAGCTGTTAGACTAGCTACTCCACCAGCACCTGAATTAGCTATTCTTAGATGTTCACTAATTCCAGGAATGTTAGAAGTAGTAGCTAAGAATTTAAGATATTATAATGAATTTAGAGTCTTCCAAATGGCTCAAGTATTTGAAGATGGAGAATATTATGAATCAACAGAAGAAGAGACACTTCCAATTCATAAACAATATTTAACAGGTTGTATAGTAGGTAAAAATGCTAAAGATATTTTCTATGAAATAAAAGGTGTAGTAGAAGATATGGCTAGATATAATCATATGGAAGAAATATACTTCACTCATGAAGAAAAACCTAGTTGGGCTGATGTTAATGCTTACTTAAATATTAAGTTAGGTAGTGAAGAAATAGGCTCTTTAGGTTTAGTATCTGTTTATACAATGTCTGAATCTAAGATTAAGAGAACTAATGTAGCTATGTTTGAAATAAATGTTGATAAATTAGTACCATTAGATTCTCGTACTAATGAATTTAAACATTTACCACAATTCCCATTAGTAGAAAAAGATTTATCTATCCTAGTGGATGATGATGTTAAATGGGAAGATATTACTAAAGTAATTAAATCTAAAGTAAAATCAATAGAATTTATTGAAGAATACAGAGGTAATCAAGTGCCAGTTGGTAAGAAATCAATTACTCTAAGAGTAAAAATAGGTAATGAAGATAGTACTATGACATCAGATGAGATTAATACTAAGATGAATAACATAATGAAGACATTAGCTAATCAATGTAAAGCAGTTCTAAGAGAAGAATAAAGAAGTCAAATGACTTCTTTTTTATGTTATAATTATAATAGGTGAGGTATATGGCTACTGATAGTAAAGAATTTATTATAGAAAATGGTGTATTAAAGAAGTATATTGGAAACTCTACAGTAGTTAGAGTACCTGATGGGGTTAAAGAAATTGAACATAATGCTTTTGATAATACTAAAGTAAAAGAATTAATAATACCAGGAAGCGTATCAAGTATTGGAACATTTAAAACATATGGTTTAAATGGTCTGTATTTAGGACGTTTTCCATTAGAGAAGGTAACAATCTTAGATGGAACAAAAAGAATTGAACCATATGCTTTTAGAGGCTACGACAAGTTAAAAGAAATAACTTTGCCAAATTCTATAATAGAATTGGGAACAAATTGTTTTGATCGAACTGGTATAACAGAATTAATTATTCCAGGAAGTGTATCAAGTATTGGAACATTTAAGACATATGGTTTAAATGGTCAATATCTAGGAAACTTTCCATTAAAAAAAGTTACAATTTTAGATGGAACAAAAAGAATTGAACCATATGCTTTTAAAGGCTATGACAAGTTAAAAGAAGTAACTTTACCAAATTCTATAATAGAATTAGGAACAAACTGTTTTGATCGAACTAGCATAACAGAATTAATAATACCAGGAAGCGTATCAAGTATTGGAACATCTAAAACATATGGTTTAAATGGTCAGTATCTAGGAAATTTTCCATTAGAGAAAGTAACAATCTTAGATGGAGTAAAAAGAATTGAACAATATGCTTTTAAGGGATATAAAGAATTAAAAGAACTTAATTGTTATAGCCCAACTATACGTATTGAAGATGGTGCTTTTGATGGAACAAAACTTGAAAAAGTAAATATGAGTAGTAACCTATCTAGCATTAATGGTTTTAGTAATTCTAAAATAGAAACATTAGAAATAAGTAGTAAAAGTTCAATTTTACCTAAAGAGTATTTAAGAAGCTTTCCTAATCTTAAAGAAGTTATTATACCTGAATCAATAAAAACAATAGATGATTTTGCTTTTTATGGAACAAAGATCAAAAAAATTACTCTTCCTAAATCGGTAACTAAGATAGAAAGCTTAGCTTTTGCAAGCGACTCTATAGAAGAAATAGAATGGACACCAGGAATTGATACTATTGATAAGAATATATTTTTTAGTGCAAAGAAACTAAAAAAAGTATATTTACCAGACAATATATTTGAGATGCCTCTAGGAGAAGATCTTTCTTATGATCATGATATATATGTTGTATATAATACATTACCATTTAATATGAAATACTTTGAAATAGATCATGGAAATCTTATTTATAATGATCAATTAGCTGAAAGTATTTTAGTAGATAATGCAGATCATAAGGAAATTATTACTGAATTATTGAAAACATCTCGTGCTGTACATGGAGGTTTTGCAGAAGAACTTGCCGATAAATTTGTAGTTTTTAGAGATTATATTATGGACTTGAACTATGAAAATGTAGCTTATAACATTGACTTATTTAAGGAATATGGATTAAGTAACGAAGAAATAGTAGATATAATTAATAATAATATTGGATTAAGAACTGCTAAAATTTCATCAGCATTTAAAAATTTTGAATATTTATTGAATGAAAGAATAATACCAGTTAAAGATTTAAAAAAGGTCTATTTTGAAGATTGTGAAATTTCTATAGAATCTTTGATGGATAGTTATAAGACAAACAAAAAAATCCCAGAATTATTTAATTCTTTATGTGCTGATTCTAATAAAAGAAATCAATTAGAATTACGAGATCGATTAGTATCTGCTTCAACTCTTAATTTATTAACAGATATTAATGATGAAGCTAAATTAAAAAGTGCAAAAAGAATACTAAATCGAACTAATATGCAGACAATAATAGAATCAGATAATATGAGATTTAATAGTATTTTAAGTAAAAATAATATTTATCATAGTTTTTTATCAAGTACAACATTTTTATGTATAAAATACCCAGTGTATGAAAAATTAACAAGTTTTAATAAAGAATTATTTAAAAGAATAAACAATTTAGATGAAGATATTGTTACAGATTATACTAAGACATTGCCATCTTATAATAGTTGGGATTTTTCATTAGAAAAAGCCAATGAGTTTAAAAATGAATTTTGTGGAACAATATTATATGGAACAATAATTAAAATGTTTGATGAAGCTAGTAGTATTTCATATAATGGAAAAACTTTAAAAGAAGTATTAGATGATATAGAAGCTAAGCGTACAGGTAAAGGAAAGATAAATGAAGATTTAATTAATCTTCAAAATTTACTTGCTAACTATTTTGAAACTGTTAATATTGAAGAAGTAATAAAGAATGTTACTACTAATCATGATAATCTTTATACAGTACCATATTCAGATATAGCAGTTAAATTAATGCTTAGAATTGATCCATATAGTTTTGATATGCTAAGAAGTAATAATAAATATGAACCATCTACATTAGAATTACAATACGCTGAATTTGCTAAAAAGAGTGGCTATTTATTTGATGAAGAAACAGAAAGTATATATTTATCCGCAACACCAAGAGTAAATCTTAGAAATCGTGAAAACAAATTAATAAACTATATAGAGTATATTAATAATCAAATATCAATTAATAAGATTCCTAAAGAAGAAAAACATAATTATATAAAGAATGTAAGAGCAATTGTTCATAATTATATTCAAACTTCATCTGAAACAGAATTATTTAAACTATATCGAGCAATAGATTTATTCTTAAGAAGTGAATCAGAATATATAGTTCAAAAAGAAGGAGCAGAAGAATTAGCTAAAGATATATTTGATGTAGATAATCCTAACTTTGATAACAATGATAGATTACTATATAGTATGTATAACTTAAATAGATTAGCACATGATACTGTAGATATATCTCTTAAAGGAGATGTTATTAATAATTATAGAATTGATTTAAATATGCAAAATAGTATGAATAGTGCTTTTACTAGATATTTAAAAGCTGCTAATATATTAGCTAATCAAAATATGTCATTAGAAGAAATATTTAATTTAATAGATACAAGGAATTTTAAAATGCTATTTGATGCATCTACTACTGATAGTGATAAAATATCTATAATTGATAACTCTAGGGTTTCAAATGAGACGACGGATGCTGCTAATGTATCAAAAATAGTTGAACAATTAGATAGATTTAAACCTATTTCTAAACAAATAAATCCTGATAAACAAGATGAAATAAATGAAGCTAGAAATAAATTATCATATATTGCTGATCAATATACGCTATTCTTTGAAACAAAAAATATTATTCAAGAAGAAATGATTAATAAGTTTAGTATAAATTTAGAAGACAAATTAGCAGATTTTAATATTTATGATTTGAATACAATAGAGAAAAAACAAGATTTTTACAAGAAATATGGATTTATTATGGAAATACAAACTGATAGGCAGGGTAATTTACTACTCGCAGTATATAGTAATAAATTTAATGAACCTTTCTCACTACATATGCAAAATATATCACAAGAGGTATTAGATAAAATAGATGCTTCAGGATGCTTAAGTAATAAAACAATAGCTCATTGTAAGTTAGATCCACCAGGATTAACAGATATAAGTAATTCGACAGTATATTCATTTAAAGATAGTAATTTCATTACTTCAGGTGGCTTCTCTAATATGGATGAAGGTAAGTGTTTACTTCATAATTATCTATTATATGATGCACCAATGATTAAAGAGAAAAATAATATAGTTCTAGATGAAATGTTAGATAATATTAATAATAATCCTGAAAAAGTAAATGCTGAAGAGATACTTAATTTACTTGATAATATGTCTGTTGATTTAAGGACAAGTAAATTTGATTTAACAAAAAGTCAACAAAAAGCATTGAACTTAAGTTCTTTGTTAGTAGATATTGATCAAAATAAAAAAGTTTTAAATGCTTTGAAAGGAATAAAAAAAGAAGAAGAAAAAGTTTTATAATACTAAGAGAAGAATAAAAGGCTAATATTAGTCTTTTTTTTGATATAATATATTTGGTGAGAGATATGAAAGAAATAAAAGTTCGTAGATATGTAGATGGCGATGAAGCTGAAATATGTGAAGTTGTTAAGAAAGATGTATTAGCTGAAAATATTAAAGATTATTCAAAAGAAGCGATAGAACACTTAATTGAAGGTCATAATGAAGATTTAATAAGAAAAAGAGCTAAGGCATTTCATGTATATGTATTAACAGATAATAATAAAATAATTGGAGTAGGGATGATTGGACCTTATTGGGGTATTTTAACTGAAAGTTCATTCTTTACAATCTTTATAGATCCTGAATACAAAGGACAAGGTTTAGGAAGAAAAATAATAGAAACATTAGAAAGTGATGAATATTATAAAAGAGCTGATAGGGTTGAAATACCAGCTAGTATAACAGCAGTAGAGTTTTATAAACATTTTGGATATGGCTTTAAAAAATTAGGAAATATCGTAGATGATGAAGGAATATATAGAATGGAAAAATATCCCAAAATTAGTGAAAACAATGCTGATTTAAATCAATATAATATGAGACCATATATTGATAATGAGTATCATAACTATAAAGAGTTTGTATATAAAACTAAAAAGGATGCATATAAAAAGTATGTAGAAGAATGTTGGGGTACTTGGAATGAAGAAGAGCAAAGAAAACACTTTGAAAACTTTATAAATGCAGTATACAATGATGCTTGGATAATTCAATTAAATGGTAAAGATATTGGATTTTATAACGGAGCTACACTTGAAGATGGTAACTATGAAATTGGAAATATTTGTATAGTTTCTGAATATCAAGGAAAAGGAATTGGAACACAAGTATTAAAAGATATAATGGAGTTACACAAAGATCAAGACCTACATATTCAATACTTTAAACAAAATCCAGTTGGAAAATTGTACGAACGATTAGGTTTTGAACCAACTGGAGAAACAGAATTTCATTATCAAATGATTAAATCTAAACAAAAAAGTATACAAAACATTAAATAGAGATTGAGCTTTTTACCATTTTTATATAAAAAGTTATATTAATATGCTATAATTACTAATGTAAACAAATATATCGAAAGTGGATGAATCTATGGAAACAAGTAAAGTATTAATAATATCATCTATATTAAATTTAATAGTTGCTGCAATAAAGTTAGTTACAGGGATTACCTTTTCATTTTCTACATTAATTGCAGATTCTATTCAATCATTTATTGATTTCTTTACAGATATAGTTAGCTTAGTAGCTAATAAAATTGGAAAAAGAAGAGCTAATAAGACTTATCCATTTGGATATGGACAAGTTTACTATTTATCAAATATTCTTACAGGATTACTATTATTTCTAATTGGTGTTTTTATTATCTATCAAGTTTTTGCTGTAGATAATAAGTTTGTTCCAAGTATGAAAATATTATTGATTTTGTTGTTTATTTTAGTCTTAAAATCAATTGTAATTGTATTATTATTACGATGTGGAAATAAGACAAAAAATGAATTACTAATTGAATCATATAAAGAATCAAAAGCAGATTTAATATCTACTTGCGTAGTAATAGTAGTATTATTAATATCATATTTTGAAAAGTATCTACCAGGATATATTAATATTGATAAACTAGGAAGTATAGGTATGGCAGCATATGTGTTTTATACTTCAATAAAAATGATTGTATCTAATGTAAATGGAATTCTTATTAATGATGAAAAAAATGAAGAAATTAAAGAAGAAATAAAAGAGGCTTTGAAAAGGATTAAAGGAGTTCGTATTACTAATATAAAAATTATTAAGATGTCATATTATTATAGTGTGTTTTTACAAATTGATGTCGATGATAGTATTACTATAAAAGACTTTATCGCAATTCATGATAAAATTAAAAGAAAACTAAAAGCTACAAATAAATTAATTAAATATATAGATATTGAACCAATGTAGAATATTAAAAAGACCAGTAGGTCTTTTTTATTATTCATGTTATAATAATTATTAGATATAGTAAGGAAGATTTATATGGAAATGTCATTTTTATCATTTTTTAATAACTTAATAAGTAATAATAGTTTGTTAATAACTACTATATTAATATCAGTTGTTATGTTTATAAATGGTTGTTCTGATGTACCTAATGCTATTGCTACTTGTATATCTACTAGGAGTTTAAGACCTAAAACAGGTATAATACTAGCTTTAATTAGTAATACACTCGGATTAATATTAATGACTTATATTAGTTCTAATGTAGCTAAATCAGTCTATAATTTAGTTAATTTTGGGGGAGATCCTTCTATTAGTTTAGTTACATTATGTTGTGCCTTAGTAGGAATAAGTATTTGGTGTTTTATAGCTTGGAAATTCGGTATACCATCTAGTCAATCACATGCTTTAATAGCTGGTATATCAGGAGCTGCTATTGCCTTAATGGGGAACTTTTCAGCAATAAACTTTAATGAATGGAAAAAAGTATTATATGGATTAATAATAGTAAATTTATTAGCATTTATATTAGGTTATATAATAACTAAAATAATAGAGTTAATCTGTAAAGAAATGGATAGAAGAAAAACAAATAAATTCTTTAAATTTAGTCAAATAATAGGAGCATTAACTACATGTTTTATGAATGGTGCTCAAGATGGACAAAAGTTTATGTCTTTTATGTTACTAGGAGTAGTTCTATCTAATGGAATGATACCAGGAAGTAGTAATTTTTCTATACCAATATGGTTAATGATTTATACTTCAATTATTATATCTTTAGGAACATTAATAGGTGGTATGAGAATAATAAAAATAATGGGTACTAAGGTTACTAAAGTAGAAAGTTATCAAGGAACATCAGCAGATATAGCTAGTTCAATATGTTTATTTGGATCATCTATGCTTGGTATACCAGTAAGTTCTAATCATACTAAGAATTGTGCAGTAATGGGTGTAGGAGCATCTAGAAGATTATCTAATGTAAATTGGAATATAGCTAAGAATATAGTGATAACTTGGTTCTTAACATTCCCATTCTGTGGATTATTAGGATATATATTAACTAAAGTAATAATAAATATTATTTAATAAGAGGAGATTAATATGAAGAAAAAAGAAAAGTATAATTATTTTGAAGAATTTATAAAAATAACTGAATATATAGAAGAATCATCTAATAAATTAAAAGAATTAATGAATGATTATAATCTAGAAAACTTAGATAAAAGTATTGAAGAAATACATAAGTTAGAGCATTCATCTGATAAAGTAGTACATAAAATGAGAGAGTATTTAATAAAAGACTTTTTACCACCAATAGAAAGAGAAGATATAGCAGTTATAGTAAATAAATTAGATGATATAGAAGATGGTATAGATGAAATAGCAATTGACTTTAAAATATTAAATATTAAACATATAAAAGAAGATATATTAGAGTTTACTGATATCTTAGTAAAAGCATCTACTGCTGTAAAAGGTATATTTGAAAAACTAAGTGATTTAAAACATCCAGAATTAATTAAAGAAAAGGTAATAGTTGTTAATAAGTTAGAAGAACAAGGTGATAGAGTATATGAAAGAATTGTTTCTAATTTATATAAAGAAGAAAAAGATCCAATAGAATTAATTAAATGGGTAAATATATATAAATGTTTTGAGGAAACAATAGATAGTTGTGAAGGAATAAGTGATTGTATTCAAGATGTAATAATGAAGAATTCATAAAAAGAGAAAAAATGAAGGCATAAAATAAAAGCAGACACAAAAGAAAGTGTTTGCTTTTTTGTAAACAGTATATTGTTTTTTTGATATAGACAGATGATAGATGTATTAGTATAATTATAATAGGTGATAGTATGAAGAGGATAATACTTTTTTTAGTCTTAATTATCATGTTTATTCCTATTATTGCAATGGCAGAAACATGTGATTTAGATAAGATATCTATTAGTTCTATTACTATGGAAAACAAATCTAATACTGTTACTGAATTAGATGAAGCAACTGCAAATGGGCAAAACATTAATCTAAAATTAGACATGGTTAAATTAGAAGATAATATTAACTATAGAATAGTAATAAAAAATGATTCGAATAGTGATTATGAAGTAGATAAAAATAGTTTTAATAGTAATTCTGAATACATTGTTTATTCTATTAAATCAGAAGATAATAAAAATATAGTAAAAGCTAAATCAAGTAAATCATTTATATTAAATGTTCAATATAAAAATAAAATACCAGAAGAAAAGTTTAATAATGGTGAATATAATTATGATAAAGATATTAAAATAGTTTTATTTTCTGGTATAAAAAACCCTAATACTTTAAGTAATATTGCATATGTATTATTAATAATAATAGTTTTAGGGCTTGTTACGTTTACAAATATTAGAAAAAAGAGATTATCTAAAAGTATGATTTTAGTATTAAGTTTATTAGTAATACCAATAGGTGTTAATGCTGTATGTAAATATGAAATAAATGTTAATTCTAAAATTATAATAGAAGGTAAAGATCCAAAAGAAGTAGAAAATGGGCCTTATTATAATATTAATAAAGATAAAAAGTATCCTACATTAGCTACTGCAGTGGATAGAGCAAGAAGTAATCAAACTATTAAGGTATTAGAAGATACAGAGGAAAATACAATAGTTAATATACCTGATTCATTAAAAGGATTAAAAATTGATTTAAATAGTAAAAACATTAATTTTGAATATACGGAAAACGAAAGTTATATAATAGCAAACAACGGAGAATTAGAATTATATAATTCTAACGAAGAAGAAGGAAGAATACAGATGTATGGCTATTTACAAAACAACGGAACTTTGATTATCAAAGAAAATGCAAACTTAGCATCAGAAGCGACACCATTGGATAATAAAGGGACCGTTTATATTCAAGGTGGTAAAATATCTTCTCAAGATGGTGGCGGTATTTATAATTATGGAACGACGATTTTAAGTGATGGTTCTATTGGCGGTTATGCTAATGGTATTACTAATTATAGTAAAGTTTTAATATCTGGGGGAATAGTCAGTAGTGCAGTGTGTGGAGTCTTAAATGACAACAGTGATTCTATTTTAACCTTGAGTGGAGATGGAGATATTAGTAGTAGTAGTATTGGAGTAATTAATAAGGGTGTTTTAGATACAAATGGAGGAAAAATTAATGGAAAAGATATAGGTGTCAGAAACTTTGGACAAGCAGATATAAATAATACTGATATAAGTATTCATCCTTTAACTTACAGTAGTGGTGTAAGTGGTATCTATAACGAAGAGAATGGTGAGTTAAAATATAATAATGGAATTATTTCTGCATATAGTGTAGATTCTAATAATGCTTGTTATGGTATATATAATAAGGGAAAGGCTGATATTACTGAAGCTACTATCAATGTGAATGCATCTTCTAGTTTTCTATTTCAAGGAGCAGGAATAGTTACCGAAGGAATAACCGCACTTAAAAGTGGTACAGTTAATTGCCCATATCATGGTTTAGAGGTTAAGAATAATGGTACATTAACATTAGGAAATGCTGATAATCAAGTTAATACAACTACGCCATTAATAAAGACAATAAATGATAGTGCAAATATGGAATCAAGGGGAGTAGTAATAGAAGATGGTGGAATATTTAATTATTATGATGGATTAATTAAATCAGCTAATGGAAGAAATCCATGTACTGCTATAGAAGGAACAGTTACAAGTACTCCTAGAGGTTATAGTGTTCATACAGAAATTACTGATGGTGTAGAAAATGCATATTTAGTTGCTGATTAAAAAAGGGAGTAATCTCTTTTTTTGTGTCTTATTATTTAATTATTCATACTCTATAATAGAGGTGAAATTATGAATAATCGTTTAGTTATTGTAGATGCTGGTCATGGTGGTATAGATAGTGGGGCTGTTGGTAATGGATTATTGGAAAAAGATTTGAACTTAGAAGCTTCTAAGTATATGTATAATAGATTAAAAGAATTAGGTATACCAGTAGTAATGACTAGAGAAGAAGATACTTATTTACCTAAAGAAGATAGAATAAGAAGAGTAATGAGCTTATCTAGTAATGTTACAAGACCTTTATTGATTGCCAATCACATAAATGCAGGTGGTGGAGAAGGAGCAGAAGTAGTTTATTCATTAAGAGATAATGATACTTTAGCTAATCTAGTATTAGATAAAATAGGGGAGAAAGGTCAATTAAAAAGAAAAATATATCAAAGAAGATTACCTGAGAATCCTAATAAAGATTACTACTATATATTAAGAGAAACAGGTAATACTGAACCAATATTAATAGAATATGGTTTTATAGATAATAAGAATGATGCTTATAAATTAAAGAATAATTTAATAGATTATGTAGAAGGAGTAGTAGAAGCAATTGCTGAATACTTAGATTATCCTTATAATCCTTCTAATGGTAATGAAGCTAAAGAAGAATATATTGTAGAGAAGGGTGATACTTTATATTCTTTATCTAAGAGATTTAATATAAGTATTGATGAATTAAAAAGAATTAATAATTTAGATAGTGATATTTTAAGTATAGGTCAAGTATTAAAACTTAGTGATTATAATAATATTGAATATGATACTTATATAGTAAAAAAAGGAGATAGTCTATGGGCTATCTCTAGAAAATATAATATTTCTGTAAAGGAGTTAATTGAAATTAATAATTTAACAGATTTAACTCTTCAAATAAATCAACAATTATTAGTACCTAAGACTAATAAAAATATTTATATCGTAGAAGCTGGAGATACTTTATGGAGTATAGCTCGTAAGAATAATATGACTGTAGAAGAGTTGAAATCATTAAATAATCTTAATAGTAATTTAATATCTGTAGGACAAGAAATTATTATAAAATAAAAAAGACCATAGGTCTTTTTATTTTGCAGTTTCTCTAGCTTTATAAACACCGAAACCGATTCCACCAGTTACTAGTAAGATAAGTATTAATAATAGAGCATCATTACTGCTAGTATCTTTTTTCTTTTTTGGTGTTGTACCAAGATATTTCATAATATCATATCTATCAGCTGGAGCTTGACTATGAACAGCTTGGATTTGAGCTAAGATTTCCTCTTTATAGTCATCAGCAAAACCATTCCAAGATTTATCTCCAATAATGATATATGGAACACCTTCAGCTTCTTCTCCTCTAGCCTTAGCAACTTTTTTCATTAAATCAGCATTATCTTCATCATACCATGTTTCATAATCAACTATTTTAAACATTGAAGAATAATCAGTTAATGAATTAAACCATTCTTCAGCTTCTTGGCAGTGTGGGCATCCTTCTCCTCTAAATAAATATACGTTTACTACATTTTCATCAGTAGCAGTAGGATTCTCAGCAACTACTTCTTCGCCTTCAGCTAAAACAGCCATTGGAAATAAAAATACAGCAACTAGTAAAATTACTAAAAACTTCAACTTTCTCATATAAACCTCCTAGATAAATAATAACACAAAATAGAAAATTAAACAATTGATTTGTCAAATTTAGGAATAAAGCTTTCTTTAGCAGTATCTCCTTCTTGAATAAAAGCATTATTTACTCCAATAGTTAATGCGAAGTTAATTACTTCTTCATAATCTTCTTCAGATACTTTTTTTAATAAATTATCATACTTACAGTCTTTAGGTGGAGTATATTGATTCATAATACTTATGAAGATATCATCTTTATATGTTTTATATAAATAATTAATTATTTCTTTAGCATCACTTTTATGTCCTGGTAATATTAATACTCTTACTATTAATCCTTTTTTCATAAGATTATTTTTATCTATTTCAAATTTACCAACTTGTCTATACATTTCATCTATAGCCATAGTAGCTGTTTCAAAATAATTCTTACAACCAGAATATTTTTCTGCTAAAGAATCATCATAGTAACGTAGATCTGCTAGGTATATATCAATTAAATTATTCATCATCATTAGAGTACCTACATTTTCATAACTACTAGTGTTATAAACTACTGGTATTTTTAATTTATCTTTAACATTAGTTAATACTTTTTTTATTTGAGGAGTGTAGTGAGTAGGGGTAACTAAATTAATATTATGAGCTCCTTTATTTTGTAATTCTAGGATTATTTCTTCCAATCTTTTATTAGTTATTACTTTACCATAACCATCTAAAGATATTTTTTTATTCTGACAATATAAGCATCTTAAATTACAATGAGAAAAGAAGATAGTACCACTACCTTTATTACCAGATATAACAGGTTCTTCCCATTTATGGAGACTATAATAAGCAAGTTTTATTTTATTTGTTGCTCCGCAATAACCTTTTTCTTTATATCTATTTACTCCACATTTTCTAGGACAAATTGTACAATTAGTAAGTAAATTCATAAATATCCCTCTAATTAATTATAACACATAATAAATTGACATATATTTTAAATAGAACTAAAATAAAATCAGAAAGGAGAATGGGCTTTGAAAAAATATTGTGCAGAATTTATTGGAACACTAGTTTTAGTATTATTTGGAACTGGAATAGCTGTAGTTTCAGGAGGAAATTTAGTTGCGACTGCTTTAGCTTTTGGTTTAGCAATAGTATCTATGGCATATGTAATTGGTAATGTTTCTGGATGTCATGTTAATCCTGCTGTATCCTTTGCAATGTGGCTTTCTAGAAAGATGTCTGATAAAGATTTTCTTTGGTACGTTGTAGCTCAAGTATTAGGAGCATTAGCTGGAACAGCAATTCTTTATTTAATTTTAAGCACTACTAGCATTGGAACAGAAGCATTAGGTGCTAATGGATACGAAGTATTATCCGCAACTAATATTAGCCTATTAGGTGCAATAGTTACAGAAGTAGTACTAACATGTGTATTTATTTATACTATTTTAGGTGTAACTAGTGATGAAGATAAATCTAGTATTGCCGGAATAGTTATTGGTTTAACTTTAACTTTTGTACATTTAATAGGAATCAAATTAACTGGTACATCAGTTAACCCTGCTAGAAGTTTAGCTCCAGCTATCTTCTTAGGTGGTGAAGCACTAAAACAAGTATGGGTATTTATTCTAGCTCCATTATTAGGAGGAGCTTTAGCAGCTGGCTTATTTAAACTTTTAAATGTAGAAGAAAAGAAATCTAGTAAAAAATCTAGATAAAAAAAGATATCATTATTTGATATCTTTTTCTTCTTCATCAAAATCAACATTCATTAATAAATTCTGAGTAATATCTTGTCTTAATTCTTTTACATCTCTAAAATCATAGATTATATTTTCAAAACCTTCCCATAAAGCAAATGAGAATAGGAAACAGAACACTTCCATAAAGAAATCAAAAGTAGTGTAGAAATATAAGAAACCATAACATACTAATGTTAATACTCCAATTATAATTAATTTAATTATTTCATTACGATACTTAATATATTCTTTTTGAATCTTATATAATTCAATTGCATAATGTTCTTTAATAATATGTTGAATTCTACCTTGATCTTTTTTATCTAATTTTAATCCAATAATATGAAAATTAATTTGAACACTACTATCTAGCATTGAAGTTTTAGCTTCAACAAAATCATAAACATCAGAAACTAAATCTAATTGATTATTAGTAGTTCTTTCATCAAATAAATCACTACGATTAGATACTTTCATAAAAATATCTGCATCACCATCATCAGTTAAATATTCATTTTGAATATAACCATCTAAGTATTGTTTATTAGAATACTGTTTAATTTTTTCTTTCATGGTAGACTTAAAATCATTCATATTATCACCTATCTTATTATAGCATTATTGTATTTCAATTCCAATAGGGCAATGATCACTACCTAGTACATCAGTGTAAATCATTGTTCTTTTTATTCTATTAATAAAATCTTTATTTACTATGAAATAATCTATTCTCCAACCAATATCTTTACTTCTAGATTGAAACATATAACTCCACCATGTATATTTAACTTCATTAGGATTAAAATGACGATAAGTATCAATAAAACCACTATTTAATAATTCAGTCATTTTATTTCTTTCTTGATCAGTAAATCCAGCTGAAAAGTGATTTGTATTAGGATTCTTAATATCTATTTCTTCATGAGCTACATTTAAATCTCCACAGTAAATAACATTCTTTTTACTTTTTAAGTCTAATAAGTAATTCCTCATTAAATCTTCAAATCTCATTCTAGAATCCATTCTTTCTAAATCTCTTTTAGCATTAGGTACATAACAATTTACTAAGTAAAAGTCATTAAATTCTAATGTAATAGTTCTTCCTTCAGAATCATATTCTTGATCATCTATTCCATATTTAATACTAATAGGATTTTGTTTAGAATAAATCATTACTCCAGAATATCCTTTTCTTTCTGCAGGAAATAAGTATTCATTATAACCTAGTGGATGAAAAGGATTTTGTTCTTCTAATACTTTTGTTTCTTGAAAACAGTAAATATCTGCTTTTTCACTTTCAAAAAATCTATCTAACCCTTTATTTAAACAGGCTCTTAAACCTGCTACATTCCATGATATTATTTTCATAATTTACTCCTTTACATAATAATTTTAACATATTTATATTAGTTAAATAAGTATTATGTTATAATTTAAATAGTAGGTGTATAGTTATGAATAAAGATACAATTAAAATTAACTATGAAAAAGTAGGGGATGCAGTAAATACTGTTACTACTTTAAATGATGCATTAGATACAGGAATGGGTAATATTAATACTTATAAAAGTGCATTGGACAGTGATGATATATTTATGGGTCCTGTAGCAGATGCTTCAATGGAGAAGTTTGATGAGATTATTAAGAGTATAACTACTGCAATAGATAATTTTAAAACAATAAGTTCTTATTTAGAACAAGCAAGAAGTAATTATGAAACAGCTGATGAAAAATCTAAAGAGTTATTTTTATCAATTAATGATAAAGGTGCTTTAGAAATAACTGAGGGATTAGCTGCTACACCTTATGTTAATCCTAATGCATCTCAAACAGAAGTTGATTTTATTAATAGAGTTTTACCAGTTGCTTTAGAATTATATGATAAGTATGGAATATTACCATCTCTTACAATAGCTCAAGCTTGTAAAGAAAGTGCTTTTGGAACTGCATATGTAGGTAATAATTACTATGGTATTAAAGCTACTAAGGGATGGGAAGGTAAAACAGTTAATGCTAGAACAGGGGAGCAAACTCCTGCTGGTAAAACATATCATATAAATGCTGATTTTAGAGCTTATGATTCTTTAGAAGATTCAGTTAGAGATTATGGAGAAGTTTTATCTCAAGATTTCTATCATAAAGTACGTGAAGCTAAGGATTACAAAGAAGCTGCTCATGCAGTAAAAGCTGCTGGATATGCTACTGGTGTTAATTATGATAATAGCTTAATAAATGATTATATTGAGCCATATAACTTGAATCAATGGGATCCAAAATAGTAGATAAAAGAGTATAAGAATATTAATTTTTTGTTGAAATTTCGTATTCATTATGTTATACTCTTTTTATCCGCGAAACAGGGGATTAGTTAAATGGTATAATAATGGTCTCCAAAACCACTGTTGGGAGTTCGATTCTCTCATCCCCTGCCATT
>JAFWGF010000023.1 GCA_017512495.1 Bacilli bacterium | reverse complement strand
TTAGCTGGTTGACTTTGACTTATTACAAATCCATTACCACCTGTGAAACTAACTGAAATTCCATATTTAGAAGCAAGTGCTCTAGCTTGAGATTCACTTAAACCAATAAAGCTTGGAAGTAGGTTGTAAGTGTATCCTGTACGATATGGACCTTCACCAATAATTGGTTTTTCATATGGTTTGTTTATTGAGAAGTGGAATTCTTTAATTGTTTCATGTTCTTCTAATTCAAGATTTTCTTTCATAGCATGAATAATATCTTTTCTACTATCTTTATTTGGAACATAATCCCATAATACCATCTTAGCTCTTTCATCATAAATCATTTGTCCATTACCAGCAAGGAATAGTTGTTGAATATTAACTAGATTAGCATCTTCAGAACTTAATCCTTTTTTAACAATATCTTTACCAACATTATAGAATGATAAGATTTGTTTTGTAGTTAGATTAGTATCTAAACTATTTGAAATTGTATTTAATATATCCATAAATGTAGATACATCTTTAATAGTTTTCATTTTATTAATTAAAGCCATTACTATTTCTTGTTGATGTGCAGCTCTACCAAAGTCACCATCAGCAAGTTGTTTTCTATTTCTAGCAAATACTAATGCTTCTTCACCCATTAAAACTTGTCTTCCTGGTTTAATACATACTTGTTTACCTCTAGATGAATCATCAGTACATAGTTCTTTAGGAACATCTACTTCAACACCACCAACGGCATTTACTAAATTAACTAAACCTTTAAAATTGATTTTTGCATAATAATCAATATTTACATCTAAGTAATCTTGAATAGTATTAATCATACAATCATTACCATAAGCAGCTGCATGAGTAATTTTATTTTCAGGATGTCCACTCCAACAAGATATTGGTACATAACTATCTCTTGGAATAGATAACATTGTTGCATTTAATGTCTTTGGATTAAATGTTATTAAAATTAAGGTATCACCATTCGCAATAGCATTCTTTGTAAGAACTTCATCAGTTGAATCAATTCCCATCAATAGAATAGTGAATGGTTCAGTTATATTCTTACCTGCTGAAGAAGTTTCAAAAATTGAAGTAGCAGCTTTCTTCATCTTTTTATCTTTACTGATAATTACTTTAGTATCAGTAGAAATATTTTCATAACCTGTTATTCCAGAGAACATTGATACATAGTGATCACTTACAAACATACCATCTAATTCTTCACCATACATATCTACTAACATACTTGTATAATCATCATATTTTTTAATTTCATTTTCATCTTCTAAGTTATGTTCTTTAATTATTTCTTGAGGTATTATATATCCTTCAGGACTCTTCTTATCATTTAGAATACCAATAGTCATATTCTTAATATCTTTAATATCAGTAGCTTCATTTTTACTCATAACTAGTAAATCAGAAGTATAAGTAACATATTGTTTATTTATTCCACTAATTTGATCATATACAAAGAAGATTGCTCCTCCAACAGCTCCACAAATAAGTGAATAGATAAATAGGACAAAAATAAATAATTTTTTCTTTGGTCTTTTACTTCTTTTATTAAATCTACCTTTAATATATTTTCTAGTTTTTAGTATAAAGAATATATCTAATAATACCAATAATCCCATTACTATATATCTTAATAAATTTTCTATAGAACTAAGTAGTGATATTTCAAATATTGCGAACCCTGATGTTACAAGGGCAATTATTAGAAAGAAAACTACTATCATATTCATAATCTTACTATTATTGTTTTTTTCTCTAGTCATAGTATTCCTCCAAACAAATTTCTGTACTATAAAATTATATCTAAAAATCTTCTTTTTTTCAAGTTTCAAATCGAGATATTTTAAATAGCTTAATATCTTGTAAAATATTGTC
Source organism: Bacilli bacterium (assembly GCA_017512495.1). Classification (GTDB taxonomy): domain Bacteria; phylum Bacillota_I; class Bacilli_A; order RF39; family UBA660; genus UBA3789. The sequence goes on along the minus strand of JAFWGF010000023.1, from coordinate 43,796 downwards.
AAATAAAGATTTTATAGTTGTTTAGAATTATTATTGTCTAAGTAATCTTGATAATAATCTAAAACACTTGAAGAACTATTTTTAATAATAGGAAAAAGAAATGGATCTGGATCACTATTATTGTCTATAAGGGTTTTATATAATTTTGAAAAAAGGTGAAGTAATTCATCATTACTAAAGGAAAATTCACCGTCTGAATTACATATTAAGACATGTAAAGCATCTTCTAAAGTAGAATAATCTTTTATGTTAATTGTTGGATCTTTGCCTAAAAACGCTACTTTAAATTGATCTTTTTTAGGAATTATATTTAAGTAAGATCTTAGATAGTTGGCACCTAAAGTATATCCATTATCTAATGTTTTAGATATAAAGATTATATTATTGTCTATATATCTTGTGAAAGGATTATCTAAGTTTGCATAATCCTCGGCTTCCATTTCAGTAAATGCTTCCTCAACATCTCTATTATCCCAACCAATTGTCTCAGATGGAAGGCAGTTATGAGAAGTTATAACCGGTGTTTTTTCATCAACTTTTATAATATTATATTTTAATGATAGTTTTTCATAATTTTTTATTCTGTTTACAAAGTCATTTTTAGTTGCTTTTCTATTGTATAGTTTTTCATAGTAAGTCGCATAACCAGCTGGAATAATTAATCCATCATTATCCTCATAGTGATAACAATGAAGAGCATGACCTAATTCATGAGAAATGCTTTTTAAATAAAGTTTAGCAATTTCTAAATTGTAACTATTTATATCATAATCAGTTGATATATTATCACCTATATCACCATATCGACTATTATTAAGATGTAGTATTTTATGGCCATAATCATATTGGTTCGAATTAGAAATCTCAATTTTTTGAACAGTATCAATTAGTTTGTTAATTAAATAATCTAATAATTGATAACTACCATTAGTTGGTTGTATAACATAATACTTATATGGATCATCTTCAACACTAACAGTTGGACAAGCATCTTTATAATTTAAATATACTTTAGCAACAGTAAAAAAGAGTAAATAAGAAACAGCTTTAATTTCTTGATCATTATTTGGATTAATATTCTGATTGAAAACTTTTTGAAAATCCAATAGTTTGTGTGCTTCTTCAAGTTTTAAATTTTTAATAAAAGAAAATTCATTATTATCCTTTAAAAGATTAAAAATTTTTACATATGATACCATCCTATCATCTCCATAAATTAACTATATCATAATATAAGGCGAATTAAGTGTAAACGAAGATGTAGATAGTTTTATAATTGTAAAAAGTTGTCAAATATAAAAAATAATTGACACTATCTATATTGTAAAGATGCGTTTACTAGTATAATATAGTTAAGAGAATAGGGAAGGAGGTATATTATGAAAAAAGGATTATTAATATTCAGTATATTAATATTGTTTTTAGTGTCTGTAAAAGATGTATATGCCTTTGACTCTAATAATTATAAAAATAGAGCTTTATGTGGAAATTATGAAGTGGCTGGTTTCCATAGTGATGGTGTTATTGTACCTGTTGCTTGTTTTGGAAGTTACGAAGAAGCTAAAAGTTATATGAGAAGTAATGGAGCTGATGACTTAGCTGTTATGACTAAAGTAGGGGGAGTTACAAAAATAATCGATGCGAATGTAGCTTTACTTGATTTAAGTGTTAATCCTGAAACTTTAACTTATTTTTATACTAACAGTAATTTAACTGGATCTTCATATACTTATATGGATAATGGTTCATTATATGGTGGAGTAGATGGAGTATTATTAGATTCAGCTTATTCTAGTAATATTGGTGGATGGACTGCGAAAGTAAGAATTGGTAATTTTACTGGTTGGATTAGGCAATCTGCTTATGAAGTAGTACCTATTACATGGATAAAATCAGCTAGTTATTACAACGTAACTAGTAGTGATATTAGACATAATTATGTAGCTAAGATTCAAAATACTTATACTGGTTCTGCTGGTAGAACTATTGGACCTAAACCAGAAATGTTAAGTGCTGGAAATTATTATAGTTATGATGGACATTACTTTTATCGAGATTTAACAACTTTAATAAAAGATGCTAGAAATGGTAATTATAATAATTCTGTAAATAAGAATAATCCATATTATAATTACTACATGTACTTGTCTAATCATACTAGAACAGCTTATTCTAGTACTAATATTGATGAATATATTAGAAATAATTTAGGATATAAAGAAAATGCTTATGGTAACGCAGCTAGTAGTGGTACTTCTAGATTATATGGATCTGGAACATTCTTCTATTATGCTCAAGAGAAATACGGAGTAAATGCTGTTCTTTCTCTAAGTTTAAGTAGAAATGAAACCGGTAATGGTACAAGTTATCTAGCAATTAATAAAAACAATGGTTTTGGACTAAATGCGGTTGATTCTAATCCAACTCAAGCTGCAAATTGGTACGCTTCATTTTCAAGTAGTATTTTAGGATATGCTTCCAAATGGATTACTTATGGTTATGCACATCCGAGAGATTGGAGATACTTTGGTCCTCAATTTGGTGATAAATGGATTGGAATGAATGTTAAGTATGCTTCTGATACATTCTGGTCAGAAAAGATGGCTGCTAATTATTATTCATTAGATAAAGCTCTAGGTATGCAAGACTATAACTATTATCAATTAGGAGTAGTAAATGGACCAACTAATGCTTATACTGGTCCTGCTCCAGGATCTAAGTTGATGTATACATATCCTGAAAGAGAAGATGCTTTAGTAATAGTTGATGAATTAACTTATAATAATGAGAAATGGTATAAAGTAGTCAGTGATTTAAATTTTGATAGTAGTTATAATGAAAAAACATCAGGAGATTATAATTGGAATGCTTATGTTTTTGTAAAAGCTTCTGATGTTAGAAAAATTAATACTGGTAAAAAAGGTAATATTAGTCCTAACAGTGTATATGCTTATCAAGATAAAAATTATACTTATGATTTATATGTAGAAAATGCTACTCTACAACCTAAAGTAGCTATTACTACTAAAAATACTCCATATTATTATAATTCTATTTTAACTTCTCAAACAGGTAAAACATTACTTAAAGATCGTTATGTAATGGTTTATACTGCTGCTTATAGTAATGGTGTTCCAGTAGCTTATCTAGTTACTAGTGATTACTGGCATGATCAAAAAGAATGGGTACCTGCAGATTCTATTAGATTTACTTCTAACGTTTCATATGGAAAAGCAAGTGTTACTGTATCAGGTAATCAATATACATGGGTTAATTATAATACTGATGATGCAGCATACTCAATTATTGGAGGTTTATATACTAATACTTATGTACCGGTACTTGAAACTTTAAATGTAGGAGGAGCTGTATGGTATAAAGTACCTGTTAATTTAACTGGTTCAAATAATGTATATGGATATACTTTAGCTAGTGGACCGGGTGTAAATATTAGTTTATCTCAACCAGTTCAAACTAATAATGCTCCAGTAATAAATGCTTCTGATAAAGTAATTTATGAAGGAGATAGTTTTGATCCTAAAACTGGAGTAACTGCAGCAGATGCTGAAGATGGTAATATAACTAATAAATTAACTGTTATTGAAAATACAGTTAATAATCAAATAGCTGGTACTTATAAAGTTACATATCAAGTAACTGATAGTAATAGTAATACAGTTACTAAAACAATTAATGTTACAGTCAAATTAAATAATGCTCCAGTAATAAATGCTAGTGATGTTAGTTTAAAAATAGGAGATAACTTTAATGTGATGAGTGGTGTTACTGCTACTGATACAGAAGATGGTGATTTAACTAATAGTATTAAAGTAACTACTAATACAGTTAATAATCAAGTAGTTGGTACTTATAAAGTAGTATATTCAGTAACAGATTCTAAAGGAAAAACAACTACTAAAGAAATAAAAGTAACAGTAATAGAACCTATTGATATTAATTTAGATGATATTGATGTAAATGACTTAGAAGATTTAGGTATTGAAGAAAAAGATTCCATTTATTACTTTGATTATTTAAAAGAAGTAAATGGTAAGTTAGAATTAAAAGGATATAATGCTATTAAAGGTGTTAATAATACTTTAGATAAAGAAATAGTTTATATTCTAGCATTTGAATCATTAAATGATGATGAAACTTATGCAATTGAAATGAATAGAATTACTAATAAGAATGAAATGACTAGACCAGTTTATGCTACTGATGGTAAAGATTATACATATTCATGGTTTAAAGGAGAGATAGATACTACTGATATTCCTGATGGAGATTATAGAATGTATATTTTCTCAGTAAGTGATGATTCATATTCATATTCAGTTATTAGTAATAAAGTTTTAAAACCTCAAGTAGCTTCATATAAAGGTAATAAATATATTACTACTAGAAATAATTATTTAGATAATGATTTACCAGTAGAATTAATAATTAGAAGTGAACAAATAGGTAATAAGACAGCTAATAGTACTTATAATAGTTACAATCAGTATCGTGCTTTAGAATTTACTAATAATAAATTACATATTAAAGGAACATCTTATTCTTATGGTATGGATTTATCAATTAATTCTAATATTGAAAGAAAGATTGTCTTTGAAAATACTTCTAATTATGAGAAATATAGTTATAATTTAGGAAGTATTACTAATGGCTTATATACAGTAGGTGGAACATTAGGAGATAATTTAGATAAAACAAAAGCTTGGTTTGATAATACTATTGATATTACTAATATACCTAAAGGTAATTATGCTATTTATATTACAAATAAAGCTAATATTGATGATTATGGTGAATTAAATGAGATATTAGGTAGAGATGTATCTAATGTTAAGTTAAATTCAAATGATAAAAATTATTCATTTAGTATTAATAGAGATAATCGTTATCGTATTGAATTAAATGTTAATTAAAAGGCAAATGTAAATTTTGCCTTTTTTAGTGTATAATAATGTTAGGAGGGATAAAATGACACTACAAGAGAAGTATGCAAGAGTATTATTAGAATCTTGTCTAAAGGTTGAGGAGAATCAACCATTGTTTATTAGTTATAACATAGAAAGAAGTGACTTTGTCAGAATAGTTACAAAGATAGCTTTAGGTATGGGAGTAAAAGATATTTATTTTGATGGTTCTGATCCTTATATAAAGCATGAAGCTTTATTGAATTTAGAAGTTGATGAGTTGAAGGGATTAACATTTTGGAATAAAAAAATGTGGGATGTTTATGCAGAAAAGGATGCAGCTTTCTTGATGTTAGCTAGTGAAACTCCAGGATTGATGAAGGATGTTGATCCGGAAAAGTTAAGTGCTATGACAAAGTATGCTCAAGAAACCAGAAGGGGATTTGATGCTAGGCGTGATAAATCAGAACTTGCTTGGTGTATCGCAGCTGTTCCAACAACTGCATGGGCAGAAGAATTGTTTAAGGAAAGTGCTAATCCAGTAGAAGATTTATGGAATAGCATCTTTGATATCTGTAGTATTAAAGAAGATGATCCGGTAGCTATTTGGAATGAAAAGATTAGCAAGTTAAAGATAAGAGGTAAGAAATTAACTGATTATCAATTTAAAACTTTAAAATATAAAAGTTCTAATGGAACAGATTTTTCCATTGATTTACCTAAAGGACATATTTGGGCTTCAGGTAATGAAAAGTTAGCTAATGGTAAAGAAGTATTAGTAAACTTTCCAACAGAAGAAGTATTTACTTCTCCTGACTGTCAGAGTGCAAATGGAATAGTTTATTCATCTAAACCATTATCATATCAAGATGTATTAATTGATAATTTTAATATTAAATTTGAAAATGGAAAAGTAGTTGAAGTTCATGCTGAACAAGGAGAAGAGACATTAAAGCAAATGGTTAATGTTTGTGAAAATGCTGATAGACTAGGTGAAGTTGCTTTAGTACCATTTGATTCTCCTATTTCTAATACTAATAGAGTTTTTTTAGAAACTTTATTTGATGAAAATGCAGCCTGTCACATTGCTTTAGGAGATTCTTTTCCAGAATGCATAGAGAATGGTCCAACGATAGACAAAGAAGTATTGTTTAATGAACACAATTTAAATAAATGTGATTCTCATGTAGACTTTATGGTAGGTAATAGTGATATGAATATTATTGGTATTACAGAAGATGGAAAAGAAATACCAATCTTTATAAATGGTAATTTCTCAGAAGAATTTAATTAAAAAAAAAGACATAGAAATGTCTTTTTTTAATTATTATTAACAATTACTAAATTAATAGTTTCACAAGTACTTCTAGTTGTTCCATCAATACTAGTAGCATTTTTTAATAATCCGTTTGATAAACCACTATCTTGGACATAACTACAACTAAATTTTAAACTTGGATAAGCCCCTTTAATTCTAGAACATGTAGTAGATGGGACATTAGATATTAATTCATCATAGATATAAACTGTTACATCACTACAATTATTTACTGGTGGAGTAGGAGTGTTGTTATTACTATTATTGTTGTTATTGTTAGAGTGATTATTAGTATTACTGTTGTTATTGCTTGAATTATTTGAAGTGGTTTTTCTTTCTTCCACAGTATTTTCATCTTCGTGTCCACTACTTAAAGTAATAGTAATAGTAGTTCCTCTTGATATTTCACTACCAGCACTTATAGATTGATCAAGTACTTTGTTTTTAGTACGATTACTATTTTTATATACAAAACTGTAATTTAAATGAGCTTTTTCTAATTTAGAAATTGCTTCACTTTTAGTTAATCCAATTACATTTGGAACTGTTTCTTTTCCACCATCACTAATAGTTACTATAATAGTATCATTATTCTTAATTGATTCTCCAACTTTATATGAGAATTTAATTATTTCTCCAGCTTTTATTGTATCACTAAATTCATGTTTTTCTTCATAATTAATTCCATATTTATTAGCCCAATTATAGAAATCAGTTAATGATTTAAACTTAGGCATTTTTAATGCTCCTCGTGATAATACAACTTTAATAACAGTACCTTGTTCAACAATACTATCTTTTTCATAATTAGCACTTAATACTTTGTTTTCTTTTACTGATTCATCATATTGATCAGAGAAAGAAAGTTTTACTTTGTTTTTAATTGCCCATTCAGTAATTTCTTCTAGACTCATTGTCTTTAAATCTGGAACTTTTACTTTAGGACCTTTACTAATAGTAACTCCAATTATTTTACTATTAACTTGAACAGTTTCTCCAGCTTTAACACTTTGCTTCATCGCAAAACCTTTTTTAATTTTACTAGAGAAAGCATCATCAAAGGCATATAATAATTGGTTCTTTTTCATATAAAATTCTACTTCAAATTTACTCATATTAGTAAAATCAATTAATTGAACTTCACTGAATCCTAATTCTTCACCGTAAGAGAATACTAAGTGTAATTCATCACTTCTTTTTAAATTACCACTTACACTTTGTTCAATTACAGTATCTTTTGCTTTATCACTTTCTACGAAATCAACAATTACATTACTTAGATAATTGTCTTTAACAAAATTAATTACTCGTTCATCATCCCATGAAATCATACTAGGAACAATTATTTCTTTATCCGGATTAGGACCTTCACTTACAGATACTGTTATTCCAGTAATTTTATTATTTTTCTTTTCTAGTTCTTGACTGATAACTTTATATTCTGAAATCATATCGCTATATTCATATTCTTGAGTTACTTTAACATTATTTTTACTTGCCCATTTTATTACTTCAGTTAAATTTTTACCTTGAAAGTTTTTGTCTTCTACTATGGGATTATTAATTAAGTTGAGATGATTATTAATACTTAGTAAGAAATAACAAAGTAGTAATAAACTACTTAATAAAATAGACTTTTTACTTTTACGATGATAACTAATTGAAATAGTTACAAAGAAAACTGTAAATATAGTAATTAACAGGCTACTTATTAATTCATTAATAGTAGTATTTTTATCTAAAACATTTATTCCAAAAGAACCTAAGGCTATTAACAGTAAAACTATTAAAAAGAAATGTACAAAAGTATGTTTTGTTTTCTTCTGTGTATTATTAATTGTTTCTTTAATCTCTGTTTCTTTTGACTCTACTTTTTCAATTTTTTTAGTATCGTCTTTTACTTCAACAGGTTTCTTGTTTTGCTTTTTTTCTTTTTTATCCACAAAATCTGTTGATAATTCTCTTTCTTCAGTTTCTACTTTTTTAGTTTCTTTTATTTCTTTTTTAGGTTTACTAGTTGTCTTCTTTTTAGAAGTACTTTTAGTAGTTTTTTTAGTGGCCATAAAACACCTCCATACTATAATAATTATATAATAAATACGTAAAAAATTAAATAAATGAGGAGTTCTCTCTGTAAAGAACTGTCTATTATAGAAATAATATGCTATAATTTTTTTAGAAAGTGCAGAGGATAATATGAATAGTTTTATTAAAAGAAATTTAAGTTATATAATTATGATTTTTATTTTATTAGGACCAATAATTGATTTATTAACAGGATTATGTCTACATTTATTTGAAATTAAATTAACTGTTGGTATTTTTATTAGATTACTATTTATGTTATTTATTTGTTATACAAGTCTTTTTGTTTATGATAAAAAGAAATTATTAATACCATATTCTTTGTTTTTTGTTTATATGATTTTATATGTACTAGGGATAATAGTTTACAAAGATGGATTAGGGTTAATGACAGAAGTACAAGGACTTATAAAAGTATTTTATTTTCCAATTTTATTAGTATCTTTGTTCTCTATTAGAGAGAATGTTTCTATTAGTCCAATGACTTTATTTACGACATTATTTTTATATTTAATTTTTATATTTGTTCCGTTACTGTTAGGAATAGGTTATGAAACATATGAAATTACTAAAGCAGGTACATTAGGATTTTATAATTCAGCTAATGAAATAAGTGGAATTATTTCGTTATTAACACCAATTATGTTTATTATAATAGTTGAATCTAAGAAGATTATTCCTAGTATGATTCTTATAATTATGTATTTAATAGTAATTTTAATGATAGGTACTAAGACTCCGTTATTATCACTTATGATTACTTTAGGTTTTGCAGTATTATATTTTTGGATACACAGTATTAAAGCTAAAAAATATAAGAATATAGCTATTTCATTAGGAATAATAATGATTGCGGTAGCAGGATTAATTTGTATTATTCCTAAGACTACTTTTTATCAAAATATTGAAGTTCACTTAAAGTTTTTAAAAGTAGATGAAGTAGAAGATATAGTAGAAAGTGAAAAAGTATTTGACCATTTTATATTTAGTCAACGTTTAACCTTTAAAAGGCATCGATTAAAGGATTATAAAAAAGCTAGTTTATATCAAAAGGCTTTTGGAATAGGTTATTTAAAAAAAGGTAAAGAAACTAAAATGATTGAGATGGATTATTTTGATATTTTATATAATCATGGATTAATAGGATTTATTATTTTCTTTGGTACTTTTATTTATGTAGTTTATAAAGTATTTATGCAAAAAAAGGCATTTACTTTTTCAAGATATATGTTTGACGTTAGTTTAGTACTAATAGTTCTATTATCATTCTTTACAGGACATATTCTTGTTTCACCAGCAGTTAGTCTATTAGTTATTATAATAATACTTAGTCTATATAGAAAGAATAAAAAGAGAATTTTATTAATAGCTAATTATGATGAAAGGCCACTTGAAAAAGATATTTTTATAAAAGAATTAAATAAAGTTAGTTATTTAGATAAATTATTTGTTAAGGATATTAATTATTTTAAACAAGGTATTTATAAAATATTTAATTATAAGAATTATGATTTAAATATTAATTATAGTTATCATGATGTAATTTGTAATGAAATAATGAATTATTCTGCTGATACTACAGGTATTTACGTTAAAAATGGAAATGATAAATTAGTAGAAAGTGATTATGTTATTTGTGATAAAAAAATTAAGAATATTAGGGGTAAAGTTTATACTAACAAAGATTTTTTAGGAGGGTTTAGATGAAAGAAAAAGATCTTATTTCAGTAATAGTACCTTGTTATAATGAGGAAGAAGCTTTACCTATTTTCTATCGTGAAATTGGTAAAATTATTAGAAAAATGAAAGAGGTTAATTTTGAGCTTATATTTATTGATGATGGTAGTAGAGACAAGACATTGGATATTATTAAAAGATATGCAAATAAGGATAAAAAAGTAAAATATCTTTCTTTTTCTAGAAACTTTGGTAAAGAAGCAGGAATGTATGCTGGATTTGAAGCTGCGAATGGTGATTATGTAGTAGTAATGGATGTTGATTTACAAGATCCCCCAGAAGTGTTAATTGATATGTATGAAGGAGTAAAAGAAGGATATGATTCTGTTTGTTTATACACAACTAGTTATAAAAAATATCCATTTGTTAGAAGAACATTGACTAAGTTATGGTATAAGTTAATGAATAAAATATCAATAGTAGAACAAAAACCGGGAGCTAGAGAATTTCGTTTAATGAACAGAAAGATGGTTCAAGCAATTTTAGATATTAAAGAATATAATCGATTTAGTAAAGGTTTATTTTCTTTTGTAGGATTTAAAACCAAATGGTTAGAATATGAAATACCAGAAAGAACAGTTGGTGAATCTAAATTCCCAATAAAAAAACTATTATCATATTCAGTTGATGGCATTACGTCTTTTTCAGGGAAACCTCTTAAAGTTGCGATGTACTGTGGATTGTTTTTCTGCTTATGTTCTTTTATTGCGATTATGTTTATTATTATTAAAACCTTAGTATATGGTTATCCAGTACAAGGATGGCCTTCACTTGTATGTATTATTATCTTTGTAAGTGGTGTTCAATTGTTCTTCTTAGGAGTTATTGGTATGTATATTTATAAAATATATTCAGAAGTAAAAGGAAGACCTATCTATATAGTTAGAGAAAGAAATGATAAGTAAGAGTTCTTGTTAAAAAATTAAAAATGTTTTATAATTAATTATGATGAAAGCGAGAATGTATATGCAAAAGAAGTTAGGAATGGTTATTGTAAATTATAATGATTTTGATACTACTAAAAGATTGCTTGATAATGTAAGTAATTACAAATGTTTAAATCAAATTGTTGTGGTTGATAATAACTCAACAGATAATTCTTTTGATAAGTTGAAAGAGTTTGAAAGTAACCGAATCACTATAATTAAAAATAGTAGTAGGCATTTTGCTTCAGGGCTAAATGTGGGTGCTAAATGCTTAATTAAAAAAGTAGGAGAATGTAATATTATATTTTCCAACTCAGATGTCATCATTAAAGGTGAGGAAGACTTAAAAAAACTTTCATCAAATATTCAATCGGATATTGTAGTAGTAGGACCGACAATTAATGAACATGGAGTTTTAAATCGGGGATGGAAACTTCCTACAGTTAATCAGGAAATACTATTTAATATCCCGCTTTTAAGACGATATTATCAAAAGAAATGGCTTTATTATGATGAAGAGGCATATAAAGGTAAAACTACTGATGTAGAAGTAGTTTCGGGATGTTTCTTTATTGTAGATAGTAAATTTCTAAGTGAAAATGACTACTTTGATGAGAATACTTTTTTGTATTATGAAGAACAAATCTTTGCGACTAAAGTAAAGAAAAAAGGAAAAAGAGAAGTTGTTTCTAATGAGGTAGAAATTATTCACGATCATTCAGTATCTGTTGATAAGAGTATTAAGAGACTAGCAAAACAAAAAATTTTAAAACAAAGTCAAAGATACTATGCTAAAGAATATCAAAAAGCAAATAAAATACAAATGGCATTATTATATATAACAGATTATTTATATCGAGCTGTGTTATGTATAAGGTGTCTAATAAGGAGGTAGAAAATGAAAGGAATAATTTTAGCAGGGGGAAGTGGAACTAGATTATATCCAATTACAGAGGGTATCAGTAAACAATTAATGCCAATTTATGATAAGCCAATGATTTTTTATCCTTTAGCAACTCTAATGCTTGCTGGAATTAAAGATATTTTGGTAATTACAACTCCTGAAGATCAAGCGTCATTTAAAAAATTATTAAAGGACGGAAGCACTTTTGGAATTAATATTTCTTATGTAGAACAACCATCCCCAGATGGATTAGCACAAGCTTTTATCTTAGGAGAAGAATTTATCGGTGATGATGAATGTGCTATGATTTTAGGAGATAACATTTTCTATGGTAATGATTTTAATATAATGTTAGAAAATGCTAGAAAAAATGCTGAAGATGGTTATGCTACTATCTTTGGTAACCAAGTTAGAGATCCAGAAAGATTTGGTATTATGGAACTTGATGGAAAAAAAGTAATTAGTGTTGAGGAAAAGCCTAAGAAACCAAAATCTAATTATGCTATTACAGGTCTTTATTTCTATCCTAAAGGAGTAGCTGCTAAAGCAAAAGAAGTAAAACCTAGTGCTAGAGGAGAATTAGAGATTACTACTTTAAATGATATGTATTTACAAGATGGTGTTCTAAAAGCAGAATTATTAGGTGAAGGATTCACATGGTTTGATACAGGAACTTTTGAATCACAATTAGATGCTGCTAATATGATTAAAACAATCGAAAGTAATAAAGATAAAGTTATTTGTTGCCCTGAACAAATTGCTTATTATCGCGGATGGCTTACTAAAGAAGAATTACAAGCAAGAGCAGATTTACTAAAGAAAAATAGTTATGGCCAATATTTACAAAAATTAGTTGAACAAACAAAATAGGAGGTAGGTTATGAATATTTTAGATTTTGAAAAAGGTAGAGCAGAAGAAAAGTGCGTAGATTTTAAATCTAATATTATTAAAACTAACTTAGAAGATTGTTATATTATTGAAGAGAATAGGTTTGGAGATAGTAGAGGATATTTTACTTCAATAACTAGTAAGCAATTAGATGCACTTGATTTTAAAAAATGGAGTCAAAAAAGTGAATCAATGAGTGCTAAAGGTACTATTAGAGGATTACATTTTCAAAAAGATCCGTATTGCCAAGCTAAAGTTGTTAGCTGTACTAAAGGAGCTGTTTTAGATGTAGTTGTTGATATGAGAAAGGATTCACCAACTTATGGAGAATATACAGCTATAGAATTAACTCCTGAAAATGGAAGAATGTTATATGTCCCTAGAGGTTATGCTCATGGATTCTTAGCTTTAACTGATGGCGCCACATTTAATTATATGGTAGATAATGAATATGCTCCAAGAATGGAAGGTGGAGTACTTTGGAATGATCCGGCTATCAATATTCCATGGGATGAAATATTTGAAAAATATGGTATAGATGAACCATTATTATCTGATAAAGATAGAGATAGAATTCCATTATCAGAATCAGAAGTTAATTTTTTAAGAAGACCAAAAAAATATCTAGTTACAGGAGCTAGTGGTCAATTAGGATATGATATAGTAAATGAACTAAAAGAACGTGGAGAATATGAGATTTTACCGCTAGATAGCAGTTTAATGAATATTACAGATAGAGAACAAGTAATGAAAATAGTAAAAGCTTATAATCCAGATGTAATATTCCATTGTGCAGCATGGACAGCAGTTGATAAAGCTGAAGAATTAGTAGAAGATTGTACTAAGGTAAATGTTGAAGGAACTAAAAATTTAGTAGATGCATCTATTGAAGTGGGTGCTAAAATAATCTATGCTTCAACAGATTATGTTTTCGATGGAACTAAAAGCATTGAAGAATTATATACTGAAGAAGATAAACCTAATCCTAAAAGTGTTTATGGAAGAACTAAATTTGAAGGTGAAGAAGAAGTAAGAAGAAATCCAAATCATTTTATTACTAGAATCTCATGGGTATTTGGTATTAATGGAAATAATTTTGTTAAAACTATGCTTAAATTAGCCGACAAATATGAAGAATTAAAAGTAGTAGATGATCAAATTGGATCACCAACATATACAGTAGATTTAGCTAAATTATTAGTGGAAATGGCTGAAACTGATAAATATGGAACTTATCATGTAAATAATGAAGGATATTGTTCATGGGCTGAATTTGCTAAGTATATAATGGAAAGTAATGGAAAAGAAACAGTAATTAATCCAGTGACTACTGAAGAGTATTATCAAGGAAAAGATATGTCTAAGATTGCATATCGTCCAAGAAATTCTAAATTAGATAAATCTAAATTAGAAGAAGCTGGATTTTATAGATTACCATCATGGCAAGATGCTACAGATAGATTTAGTAAACAATTAACTAGAAATTACAAATGGTGGTTAGAAAATTTAAAATAATAGGAGGAAATATGAAATTTTTAATAACTGGTGGAGCAGGATTCATCGGAAGTAATTATTGTCATTATGTAGTTAATAAATATCCAGAAGATAAGTTTGTATGTTTAGATGCTTTAACTTATGCTGGAAATTATAATAATATTAAGGAATTAGAAGGAAAAGAAAATTTTAAATTTGTAAAAGGAGATATTACAGATAGAGAATTAGTTGATAAATTATTTGAAGAAGAGAAATTCGATGTAGTAATTAACTTTGCTGCTGAATCTCATGTAGATAATTCAATTAAGAATCCAGGAATATTCTTAACAACTAATATTATTGGTACACAAGTATTAATGGATGCTTGTTTAAAACATGGAGTTAAGAGATATCATCAAGTATCTACTGATGAAGTTTATGGAGATTTACCATTAGATAGACCAGATTTACTATTTACTGAAGAAACACCAATTCATACATCTAGTCCATATTCATCATCTAAAGCTGGTGCTGATTTGCTTGTAGGAGCATATTATAGAACATTTGGTTTACCTGTAACTATTAGTAGATGTTCTAATAACTATGGTCCATATCAATTCCCTGAAAAATTAATACCTGTAATTTTCTCTAAAGCTATTAAAGATGAAAAAGTTCCAGTTTATGGTACTGGAGAAAATGTAAGAGATTGGATCCATGTACATGATCATAATGTAGGTGTTGATTTAATAGTTAGAAATGGTAAAGTAGGAGAAGTATATAATTTAGGAGGACACTCTGAAAGAACTAACTTAACTGTTGTAAAAACTATCTTAGAACAATTAGGAAAATCAGAAGACTTGATTGAATTTGTAGCAGACAGAAAAGGACATGATTTAAGATATGCAATTGATTCTTCTAAAGCAGAAAAAGAATTAGGTTGGAACAGAACTTATACTTTTGAGGATGGTATTAAGGAAACTATTGATTGGTACCTAGAGAATCAAGATTGGGTAGAAAATATCTTATCAGGAGAATATAAAGAAGCTTATAAAGAATAAGCTTTTTTTTATGACTTTTTTAAAATCACATAGTCTGGAATAAATGGTTATGTTGATTTAAATATATATTTTATTGATTAAAAGAATTCTTTTATGATATACTTTATATATAAGAATAGTAAAAGTTATTAATGATTAGGATATGTTGTATAAATAAGTAACTATTAATATATTTTACTTAAAAAAAGAATTATTTTAAACGGGGTTACACAAAAAACAAATTAATAAATTGGAGGAAACGATGAAAGAAGTAGTTGGATACACAACAGGTGTTTATGATTTGTTTCATATAGGACATCTAAATTTATTAAAGAATGCAAAGGGAATGTGTGATAAATTAATAGTAGGAATAACAGTAGATGATTTAGTACAATACAAGGGTAAAAAAGCAATGATTCCGTATGAAGATCGTGCAGAAATAGTAAGATCAATAAAATATGTTGATGCAGTTGTTCCTCAATATGATATGGATAAAGTAACGGCCTGTAAAAAACTAGGTGCCAGTATATTGTTTGTTGGTGATGATTGGTATGGTACCGAAACATGGGAAGAATATGAAGAAGAATTAAAAGAACTAGGAATTAAAGTAGTATATTTTCCATATACTAGAGGTGTTTCATCCTCAAAAATATCAGAAGCATTAAAAAACACTAGAGGTTGGACAGAAGATAAAGAAGGTATCAACGAAGTAAATACAAAAGAATCAAAAGATAAAATAGATAAAGATTTCTGTCTATCATCATATATAGCATATAGATATATTTATAAAGATGATAAAAATTTTTTTAAAGGAATGAAACATAAATTATATAAAGCAATAGATAAAAACAAAAGAATTCCTGTAAGAACAGCTAGTGATATAGATAAGGAAATACAAAAACAAATTGATGCTTTGTATAAAAAATATAAAAAGATAGGAATATTACTATCAGGAGGAATGGATAGTGGTATTTTAGCTGCCTATTTAAAACCAGGTAGTAATGCATATACATTTACTACTAAGTTAAGTAATTCATTTGATGAAGATATTGATAGAGCAAAGCGATATTGTGAAAAATTAAATTTAAATCATATCTTAGTGAATGTTGATTTTGAAACATATAAAAAATATACTCCAATAGTCATGAAAACAAAATGTGCTCCAGTTCATTCGATAGAACCGCAAATATATAAAGCAGCTCTTTTAGCGGAATCAAATGGAGATGAATTAATATTAGTTGGAGAAAGTAGTGACTTAATATTTGGAGGAATGGATAAATTAATCTCAAAAGAGTGGGATAAAAAAGATTTTATGAATAGATATACATTCTTAGATCCAAGATTAGTTCTAAGTAAGTGTGATCAATCAGTGTTTAATCTATATAATAAATATGATTTACCAAATGGAAAAATAGATTATATGAAATTTATGGATGAAGTATTTGCTATAGAAAGTTCAAGTTCCTATTTGAACGCTTTTAATACGGCAAAAATGAAATACTATGATCCATATGCAATATTAATAATGAAAGACAAACTAGACTTAGACAGGGTTAGAAATGGAGAATCAAAATATCTAATAAGAGAATTATTCAGTATGAAATATCCTGAAATTTCAGTACCAGAAAAAATTCCAATGCCTAGACCAGTTGATAAAATATTTGAAGATTGGGAAGGACCAAAAAGAGAAGAATTTAGAAAAGATATTCCAATGGATACTCTTACTGGAAATCAAAAATGGCAATTATGGTGTGCAGAATTATTTTTAAATGAGTTTGATAGATAATATAATAATATGAGGTAGTTCAATGCAAAATTTAGTAAGTGTAGTTATTCCGGCCTACAACCATAAAAGATATAAAAGACTAAAAAGTTCTTTTCTAAGAAGAACAATTATAGGTCTTTAAAGAAAATCCAAGATTGGGTAGAAAATATCTTATCAGGAGAATATAAAGAAGCTTATAAAGGATAAGCTTCTTTTTTATGTTTTTTATGATATAATAGAATTGAGTTATTATGGATAAATTGTATGGAAAGAAGAGGTGTTGTTAAATGAAAAAAATTAAAGGTATTTTAATGATTTGTTTTATTACTTTAATAGTATTGCTATCAAGTAAGAATGTTTATGCCCTAAATAATACATTAATAAATATAGACTATCCAAAAACTAATCAAGCAGTAACGGATACTGTAAGAGTACTTGGTTGGTATATGAGTGAAACTAGTAATACAACAATGAAAATGTATATAGATAATCAAGAAATAACAGATATTCCAAGATATGCAAGACCGGATGTAATTAATTTAATAAAAGGATATGGAACAATTAATGAGAATCCAACACCGGGGTATGATAAAACTATAAATATAACAAATTTAGAATATGGAAAACATGTATTAAAAATACAAGTATTTGATAATCAAAATAAAAAGATCAAAGAAGAAACAAGAGACTTTACTAGACAAACACCAAAGACACTAACAAATATAGACTATCCCAAAACTAATCAAGCAGTAATAGATACTGTAAGAGTACTCGGTTGGTATATGAGTGAAACTAGTAATACAACGATGAAAATGTATATTGATAATCAAGAAATAACAGATATTCCAAGATATGCAAGACCAGATGTAATTAATTTAATAAAAGGATATGGAACGATTAATGAAAATCCAACACCAGGGTATGATAAAACTATAAATATAACAGATTTAGAATATGGAAAACATGTATTAAAAATACAAGTATTTGATAATCAAAATAAAAAGATTAAAGAAGAAACAAGAGACTTTACTAGACAAATACCAAAGACATTAATAAATATAGATTATCCAAATAGTAGTCAAAATATTCATGATGAGGTAATAGTTGCTGGTTGGTATATGAGTGAAGCTAGTAATACAACGATAAAAATGTATATTGACAATCAAGAGACAACTGATATTTCAAGATATGCAAGACCAGATGTAATTAATTTAATAAAAGGATATGGAACAATTAATGAGAATCCAACACCAGGGTATCATAAGTCTGTTGATATTAAATCATTAAAATATGGTAAGCACAAAATAAAAATAGAAGTACTAGATAGTAATAATAACTTAATTCAAACAAAGGAAATAGAATTTAAGAAAACACAACCAAGTTGTAAAATAAATATAGATTATCCAAAAGACACAATAAAACAGTCTTTGTATGGAATGGGTTGGTATTTGACTAAATACACTGCAACTAGAATGGAATTATATTTAGATGGAGAATTATTAGATGATTTTACAACTGAAGAAAGAGAAGATGTTTTAAATGCATTTCCAGAGTATAGAAGTTATTTGGAAGGAGTTCCTATAGGATTTAGAGAGCAACATCAAGTAATGGACTTAAAAGATGGAACTCATCAATTTACTGTTAAGGTGTTTAATACTAACAATGATGATTTGATAGCAGAAAAGACTAGGTCATTTAAAATTAAAAAATACGATGGTGAAATATGTATAGATTTTCCAGTATTGTCCAATGTGAATTCGAATTTTTTATTAGCCGGTTGGGAAATGTCAGATTCTCCAAATTCATCTGTAAAAGTATATGTTGACAATAAATTATATAATGGAACCATCTATAGAATAGAAAGAGAAGATGTTTTGAATTTAATAACAGGTTATGGTGATGTTAGTCTAAATCCAACGCCAGGTTTTTCATTAGAAATTGATATTTCTAATCTTTCGGAAGGATTACATGATATTAGAATAGAAACATATTCACATATGGACGAGTGGATAGCTAGTAGTTCGAAAAAAATTAATGTTTTTCACAACATATATAACGGAATTGATATTTCTTCGTATAATACAGTTAATTCTTGGGGAGATGTTAAAAATTCTGGCATAGAATATGTTATTGCTCGTGCTGCTGTTAGGGGTTATGGAATTAATGCTCAAGGAATTGATGGTAATTTAGTCGTAGATTCAACTTTTGTAAGTAATATTAATGGAGCAAGATCGGTTGGATTAAAATGTGGAGCTTATGTCTATACTCAAGCTATTACAGAATTAGAAGCTGTAATTGAAGCTAATACTGCTCTTCAACAAGTTGCTAAAGTTGGAGGTAAATCTGCTATTACGCTACCAATTGTTTATGATGTGGAGTTTTCAGGTTGCAAAGGTCGCTGTGGTAGAGCTGATAACTTAGATAGAGAAACAAGAACAAGTATCGCAATCGCGTTCTTAGAAACTATAAAAGCGTCAGGGTATCAACCAATGATTTACGCAAGTACCAGTTTCTTAAATAATCAATTAAACATGTCCAGATTATCAAATTACCCAGTATGGGTTGCTCATTATGGTGTTGATGTTCCAACTTATAGAGGTCCATATCAAATATGGCAATACACATCTGAAGGACAAGTATCAGGAATTTCGGGTTTTGTAGATTTAAATTATTTTTATTATAAATATTAAGAAAAACAGTTTGTTTAAATCCTAGTTAATTTTTAATATAACTAGGATTTTATATTATAAAAAATTATTATAAAGCAATAAAAAGCTGAGTATTTGTTGTAGAAGAAAAGGAAATTATGATAAAATAAAATTAGCTATAAATAGAGGTGAACATATGGAAGATTTAGTAAGTGTTATTATCCCAGCTTATAATCATGAGAAGTATATTTCTGATTGTATAAATAGTGTAATTAATCAAACGTATAAAAATTTAGAAATATTTATAGGTGATGATTGTTCTACGGATAATACCCCAAAAGAAATCAAAAAAATAAAAGATAAAAGAATAAAATACTTTTTTTCTAAAAAAAACAGGGGTGTTGTAGAAACTATTAATGACTTGCTAAAAAAATGTCATGGAAAGTATATTGCTATTATAGGTTCTGATGATGTTTGGTATCCGAAAAAAATAAAAGAACAAGTTAAAATTTTAAAAGAAAATCCTAAACTAGGAGCTGTATTTACAGAAGTAGATATTATTGATGAAAACGGAGTTCTATATCAGGGAAATGAAAATTTTGATAGTAATATTTTTAGAGCTCAGAATGTTTCAAAAGCTGAAAGATTAAAGATGTTTTATATGCATGGAAACCACTTATGTCATCCAAGTTCTATGATAACTAAAGAGGTTCTAGATAATATTGGTTTTTACAACAAGGCATATAGACAAATGCATGATTATGAATATTGGATAAGAGTAGTTGATAGATATGATATTTATATTATAAACAAAAAATTAATGGCATATAGAAGAGATAGAGCTGGTACAAAAAGCGTAAGTGCCTCAACTGATATTAATCAAAGGAGAACATTTCACGAGTTGTTTCAGCTAAATTCTAAAATGATGATTGATATGAATGATAAAGACTTTATTAAAGGGTTTAAAGAAGACTTTATAAATCAAAATGCTAAAACACATGATGAATTGTTGTGTGAAAAATATTTTTTTCTTTTAAAAATGACTTATGGTTCACATAATAATCTTTACGCATATTCGTTAATTTTTAATCATCCTGATAGTGATAGAATATTTGATGTTTTAGAAAAAAAATATAATTATACAGTGTCTGATTTTTACAAAAATACTGGTGAAAAAAATACGCTTTATCCAGATGAAATAGAATATAGGGAGTATGTTAATTTGGTGGAAAGGCAAAATGAGGAAATTGCACAATTAAGCTCTGAATTAGAAAATATGAAAAATTCAAAATCTTGGAAAATTACAGAGCCGCTTAGAAATATCAGGAGGTTTATTAAATGAGAAAAGATATTACGAAGTACAATGTACATACAGATAAATGGGGAAAGTTGGTGGCACTAGAAGGAAATGGAGAAATACCATTTAATATAAAAAGAGTTTATTATATTTATGGAGTAAAAGAAGGTGTCAGGAGAGGTTTTCATTCTCATAAAAAATTAGAACAAATATTAATTTGTGTACACGGATCTGTAAAAATACTTTTAAAAACACCAGATGATGAAGAAATAGTAACTTTAAACAAACAAAATGAAGGATTGTATATAGGTCCAAACGTTTGGAGAGAAATGTATGACTTTGAAGATAATGCAGTTTTATTGGTTTTAGCTAGTAACCATTTTAAAGAAAGTGATTATATTAGAAATTATGATGATTATGTTAAGTACTATGAAAAATATGTAAGGGAGAAGAAACAATGAAAGTACCATTCGCTACTATGCAAGTAATGCATAAAGAAATTAGAAAGGAAATGCTTGATAAGTTTACAGAAATATATGATAAAGGTTGGTATATTGGTGGAGAAGAATGCGCAAAATTTGAGGAGGAGTATGCTAAATATATAGGAACTAAATATTGTGTTGGAGTAGGTAATGGATTAGATGCTCTTAGATTAGCGATGTTGGCCTTAGATATTGGTGAAGGAGACGAAGTGATAGTTCCTTCAAATACTTATATTGCGACTGCTTTAGCTGTGACATATACAGGAGCTAGACCAGTATTAGTTGACCCTGATTTAGATACATTTAATTTATCTGAAAAAGGTGTTGAAGAAGCTATTACTAAAAAAACAAAAGCAATAATTATAGTAAATCTATATGGACAAAGTGGAGATATGGATGAAATTATAAAAATTGCTAAAAAGCATAAATTATATGTTATAGAAGATTGTGCTCAATCACATAATTCATTGTATAAAGGAAAAAAGACAGGAACGTTTGGAGATATTGGATGTTTCAGCTTTTATCCAGGAAAGAATTTAGGAGCTTTAGGAGATGCTGGAGCGGTAGTAACTAATAACAAGAAAATTGCAGAAAAGGTAAGAGCAATTGCTAATTATGGTTCTCTAGTAAAATATAAACATGATTACAAAGGTGTTAATTCTAGATTAGATGAAATTCAAGCAGGACTATTAAGAATAAAATTAAAGCAATTAGACAAATATACAAAAGAAAGACAGAGATTAGCTAATATTTATTTAACAAAAATTACCAATCCAAAAATTGTTTTACCTAAAGTAGGTAAAGATAGAACTCATGTATGGCATGTTTTTGCTATAAGATGTAAAACTAGAGATGATTTACAAGAATACTTAAAGAAACATGATATTGGAACAATTATCCATTATCCTATTTCAATTGCTAAACAAAAAGCATATAAAGATGATAAATTAAATGATTTACCAATCGCTAGAAAAATAGCAAAAGAGGAATTAAGTTTACCTTTATATATTGGTATGACAGATGAAGAAATAAATTACGTTATAGATGTTATAAATAAATACTAAAAGGTGAGATTATGAAGTTAAGAGAATTAGAAGAAAAAGATGTAGATAGAATGCTATCATGGATGCATTCAAAAGAATCAAAAGAAATATTTGCTAAAGACTTTAATAGATATACTAGAGAAGATGTAACAAAGTTTGCTAAAAGCAAAAATACAGATGAAAATGTTAATTATGCATGTGTTAATGATGACGATGAATATCTAGGAACAGTAAGTCTTAAAAATATTGATTATGAAAATAGTAATGCAGAATATGCAATTTCATTTATGAAAGAAGCCCAAGGTACAGGAGCAGCTTTATTCGCAACTTTCGAAATACTAGAAAAAGCATTTAATGAGTTAAAACTAAATAAAGTATATTTAGATGTATTAAAAACTAATAAAAGAGCAATTGCTTTTTATAAAAAAGTTGGATTTATCCAAGAAGGGGAATTTAGAAATCATTTTAAAAAGAATGATAAATTTATAGATTTACTATGGTTTTCTATGTTGCAAGAAGAATTTGAGGAAAACAAAGTAAAAGTATTAAAGAAATAATAAAAAGAGAGAGTATAAAAAATGGTAGATAAAAAGACTAGAAACTCAAATATAGAATTACTAAGAATAATACTAATGTTAATGGTAATAGGGGTACATTATAATTTTACAGGTATGGGCAATGCTTTTTATTACACTAATACAGCAGGTATAAATGTATCTTTAATAAATTTATTAGAATCTATATGCATAGTTTGTGTAGACACATTTATCATTATCTCAGGATATTTTTTAATAAATAAAAATAAGATCAATATTAATAAAGTACCTAAATATATAATAATGATTTTATTTTTTAATTTGTTTCAATATTTACTAAATATGATAATAAATAAAGTGGATTTTAATATAACTTCATTTTTTAATGAATTACTCGCAGGTAAGTGGTTTATTATAATTTACTTAGTTTTATATGTATTATCTCCTTATATTAATAAGTTGATAAAAGAATTAAGTATTAAAGATTATAGAAGATTATTAATAATACTAATTTCAATATTTATAATCTATCAAACCTTCTTATCATATATTAGTGCCTTTATATCAGTAGTTGGATGGAGTGGAATAATAGATAAAGGAAAAGATCCAGGATATACAATAGTAAACTTTGTAGTAATGTATTTAATAGGTGGATACATAAATAAATCAAAATATAATCCATCTTTAAAGAAAAGTATAATTATTTATTTAATAAGTACTATATTTATATTTATTTCATGGTATATAGTAGGACATAGTAGTTATAACACTTATGCAGGGAATGCATATAATTACAATAATATTTTTGTAGTAATAAGTTCAGTATATTTATTTTTAATATTTAATAATATAAAAATAAAAAGTAAAATAATAAACTTTATATCTAAACATAGTATGACTATATTTATATTATCTACATCACCATTACTAGTAAGATATTATTCAGTATTAAATGTAGAAAAGTATAGTATTACAAATTATTTAGTTCCTCATTTCATAATTACTTGTGTGGTTATCTACGCAATTAGTTTAATAATTGGAATAATAGGAACATTTATATTAGAAAAGACAGTATTTAGATTATTTGATGATAAAACAAAAAAAGTATAAATAAAGGAGATTATGATGAAAAGTAATAAGAATAATAAAAAAGTTTCAATAATTTTAATTCATTATAATCAAAAAGATTATATAAAGAATGCCTTATTATCAGTTTTTAAACAAAACTATAATAATTTAGAATTAATTTTAGCAGATGATGCATCTAATGATTTAGACTTAGAAGATCTAAAAAAATATATAAAGAAAGAAAATCATAATAATATAGAAATAAAATATAGTATTAATGAAGAAAATGTTGGAACAGTAAAAAATATAAATAATTCTCTAAAACTAGTAACAGGAGACTATCTATTAATATTTGCTGCAGATGATGAGTTATATAATGAAAATGTTATTAGTAAAATGGTAGATTTTTATAATAAACAAGAAGAAGATGTATCTATAGTATTTGGACAATGCCTAATGATGGATAATTCATTAAAAGAAACAAAAGAGAAGTTTATTAATGAAGAAAAAGGAGAATCATTTAATAAAATGACCTCTCAAGAACAATATAAAGTTTTAGCATTTGATTGTTTTGCTGCTATGGGCGCATGTATGCTAGATGTAAAACTATTGAAAGAAGAAAATGGTTTTGATGAAAGATTTAAATATATAGAAGATTGGACGTACTATTTGAAAACTACATTAACTGATCATAGAATGAAATATCTAGATTATAACTGTTTATTACACAGAGATGGGGGAATATCTCATAGTGAACAAATGACTATACTAAAAAGAGATTTCTTTATAGATTTATTAAAGAAAACAGAAATACTGATTTTTCCTCATCTAAATATGTTTAATTATCAAGAAAAGAAAATATTATTAAAAAGATATGCGGATGATAGAGACTTATTAAGAAATAATGGATATTATTATGATGATGTAGAATATCAAAATATTAAAAAGAAAAATATTACTTTTTTTATGAAAAGAAAGATAGAGCAGATAAATAATGAATCTAAATTAAGAATAAGAAAACATATTAATA
The DNA here is from genome assembly GCA_017512495.1 of Bacilli bacterium. GTDB lineage: Bacteria > Bacillota_I > Bacilli_A > RF39 > UBA660 > UBA3789. The sequence continues at coordinate 18,636 of JAFWGF010000023.1, read as the reverse complement.
ATCTTCAAATATGTTCGGTTTTTGTGATACTTTTAATACTATTAAATATATATTTAAATAATAAATATGAAACAATATTTAATTGTGGATTAGTACTATTGTTCATAGTAATAGCCTATATATTATTAAAGATATTAATCCTATTATTAATAAAAATACTGTCTAAAATAAGAATTATTAAATTTTAATGGAGTTGATTATATGTTTAAAAGAAAAATAAAAGTATTCTTTATTGCACAATATAAAGCAGGAATAGACAAATTTGAATCTGTAGTAAGAGAGATGCAAAAAGATGATAAATTCGATGTAAAAGTATTAGCTGTACCGGATAATATAAATGACTTATTTAATAGCAAGGACTATGAGTTTTGGTATAACAAATTTGGAAATATAACAATTGATTCATACGAAGGAAATAAATGGTTTGATTTAAAAAAATTAAAACCAGATTATGTATTTATTCAAAGACCATATGACATGTATGTACCATATGAATATAAAAAGACTACATTGATTACATATACAAAAGTATGTTACATACCATATGGATATGCTTTAGCAAATATTTTTGATATTACTTTTACACTAGATGATATGAGATCAATGAATATTGTTTTTGCTGAACACGATGAGGCTGCAAACTATTATAAGAAATTAAAAGAAGAATTAAATGATGGAGTAACAAGAAAAATAGTATCACTTGGTTTTCCATCATTAGATGAATTTAAGAAGAAAGTTGAAAGTGGAGTATCAGCATTTAGAAATATAAAGAATAAAAATGGTATAAATGTATTATGGACTCCTAGATGGACTACTGATAAAACAGCGGTAGAAACAAGCTTCTTTGATTATAAAGACAGCATAATAGATTGTTGCAAAGGAAGTAAAAATATTAATCTAGTATTTAGACCACATCCATTAACTTTTAATAATTTTATCGAAAAAGAATTAATGACCGAGAAAGAAGTAAAAACTTATTTAGATAAATTCAAAGGAAATCTTTATTATGATAACTCAAATAGTTATATTGATACATTTAAAGAAACTGATGTATTAATAACAGATTTTACATCAATAATTCCTGAATTCTTTTTATTTAATAAACCAATAATATATACTCAAAAAGATACATATAAAAAACTTAAACAAATAGAAAAGTTAGAAAAATCATTCTATAGAGTAAAAAATCAAAAAGAATTAAATAAAGTGTTAGATAAATTACAAAAAGGAGAAGATTCTTTAAAAGAAATAAGAAAACAACTCATTAAAGAGATATTTAAGGATTATGATGGTAAAGTATCATATAGAATTAAGGAATATATAAAAGAGGATTATAAAAATAATTTTTTTTGGAAATAAGTTTCTCGTATTATTAGCAAAAAATGTTTAATAGTATGATATAATATAATAAACCAAGGAGGTTACATAAAAATGAAAAAAGACGAGTATTCAATAGAAGTAAAAAATGTAACTAAAAAATTTAAAGTATACTATGATAAACCAAATACATTAAAAGAAAGAATAGTGTTCTGGAAGAATAATAAAGCAGAATTAAGAACTGTTTTAGAAGATATAAATGTAAATATAAAAAAAGGCGATACAGTAGCATTAATAGGTGTTAATGGTAGTGGTAAATCTACCTTATTAAAGTTAATGACTAAAATAATTTATCCAACTACTGGAGAAATAATTACTAGAGGTAAATTAACATCTTTATTGGAGCTAGGAGCAGGATTTCATGATGATTTTACTGGAAGAGAAAACATTTATTTTAATGCTTCTATTTTTGGCTTAACAAGAGGAGAAATTGAGAAAAAAATAGATGATATTATTGAATTCTCAGAATTGGGAGAATTTATAGATAATCCAGTAAGAACTTATTCATCTGGAATGTATATGCGTCTAGCTTTTTCAGTAGCAATTAATGTTGAAGCAGAAATATTATTAATTGATGAAATATTAGCTGTTGGAGATCAACACTTCCAAGATAAGTGTTTTGAGAAATTACAAGAATTAAAGAAAAGTGATAAAACAATTGTAATTGTTTCTCACTCACTTGAAAGTATTAAAAAATTGTGTGATAGAGCAATATGGATTAATAAAGGACATGTCCAAATGGATGGAAAAGCCGATAAGGTTATTGAAGAATACTTAAAGGTATGTAAGTAGAGGTGTAAGCACATGATAAAAAACTTATATAATTATAGAGAATTATTAAAAAGTAATGTAAAAAAAGAAATAAGAGGAAAATATAAAGGATCATTTTTAGGAGTATTATGGTCATTTCTAAATCCTTTATTACAAGTAGCTGTGTATGCTATTGTTTTTCCATATATAATGCGAGTAAAAACTCCAAATTATCTGCAATACTTGATTGTGGGAATTATACCATGGACTTTTTTTACAACAGTTATAAATCAAGGAATGATTGCTGTAAGAATGAATTCTGGAATTATTAAAAAAGTATACTTTCCAAGAGAAATATTGCCAATTTCAGTTGCTCTAAGTGGTTTAGTAAACTTCTTTATTAGTTGTATTATTATTTTAATATTTTGTATCTTTGGAGGATTGGGTCTATCATGGCATTTAGTATTATTACCTGTATTTGCGGTTATCCAATTCTTCTTAACGTTAGGAATAGTAATGGCTTTAAGTGCAATAAATATTTATATAAAAGATATTGAATATATAGTTCAATTTATTATAAATATGTTGTTTTATGGAACTCCGATTTTATATCCGACAACATTATTTCCAGAAAAATTAAGATGGATTTTATATGTTAATCCATTAACTGAATTAGTAGAAGCTTACAGGAATATATTTATGTATCATCAATTACCAGATTTATTACAAACAGGATATTTAGTAGGAATTACGATAGTAATATTTTTTATAGGTTTAGCAATATTTAGAAAACTAGAAAAAGGTTTTGCTGAGGAGGTATAGGGTGAATATCGAAGAATTAAAAAAGTTAATAGACGACAATGAAATAATATCGTTCGATATTTTTGATACATTAATCACAAGAATTGTGGATAATCCAGAAACTGTTTTTGATATTATTGGTGAAAAATATGATATAGATAATTTTAAAAAAATAAGAATGGATAAACAATCAGAAATTGGAACCATTTTAATGCAAGAAAAGGATTATCCTCATGCAAATATGGATGAAATATATGATTATATTAAAGAAACAACTAATATAACAAATACGAAAGAAATAAAAAAATATGAATTGAAATTAGAAAAAGAGTTATTATTTGATAATCCAGATATGCATGAAATATTTGATTATGCAAAAAATAAAAATAAGAAAGTTGTCATTACAAGTGACATGTATATAGAACAAGATGATATTAAAGATATTCTTAATAATTGTGGTTATAAGACTATTGACAAGATTTATTTATCATCAACTGAAAGAAAAGCAAAGTTTAATGGAGATTTATTTGATCTATTAATAGAAAAAGAAAATGTATCTCCAAATAAAGTATTACATATTGGTGATAATTATGATCATGACTATTTATTAGCTCAAAGTAAAGGAATAAATGCATATCATTATACAAACACAAAGATTGAAAGGAAAGGAAAAAATTTGGTTCAATCTTTTCATAATGGAATTTGTAGACTAATTAAACTAAGAAATAAAGACTTCTTTGTTGGATTTGGGGCTAACGGAGGTCTGTTATATTATTCAATATATAAAGAACTACTAAAAAAGAATAAAGATAAATACGTATTCATCGCAAGAGATGGATATAATATGAAAGAATTATTTGATAAATATACAAAAAAGAAAACAGAATATTTATATGCATCAAGGCGTTCTATGCTACTAGCAAGTATAGATAAGATAGATGAAGATTCTATCGCTATATTACCGCCATTTACATTTGGGCAAACAGTTGGAGAAATACTTGATTTTATTTGTATGAGAGAAATATTCTCTTTAAATGAAATAAAACAAGTAGGTTTTTCTTCTTTTGATGATGTAATAAAAGATATAAGTGATATGAATAATTTTAAAAAATTATATAAATTAGAAGAACAAAAAGTGTTGGAAGTATGTGCTAAAGAAAGAAATGCTGCTAAAGAATACTTTTCTAAAATAAAGATATTAAATAAAGACTTATTTGTATTTGATTGTGGATGGAATGGAAGTTCACAATATATGTTGGAAAATTTAATGGATAAAATATCAAAGGATACTAAAATAGAGTTTTTCTATACTGGTATTTTTGATAATACAAAAAGCAGAAAACAATTAAAAGATAAAAATTATTCGGCATATCTATTTGATATTGAAAAAAATGTTGATATTGCGAGCAAGTTAAAAGAAGGTATCGCAGTAGTTGAATTGTTTTTTGGTGCACCACATAATTCAGTTTATAAATATGAAAAGGATACTTATGTATTAGATGATTTTGAAAATGATTTTAAGTATAAAGAAGATATTTTAAAAGGATTAGAAGAATATTTTAAAATCATTATAGATGTAGAAAAAAAATATGCTTTAGAAATAAAACAAGAAGATATATTAGAATTGTTGACATCATTAATTGAAAATCCAACAGAAGAAGAAGCGATAAAAGTTGGTAATATAAAAAATGTAGATAGTTTTGCAGGTAAAAAAGGAGAACAAAAATTCATTGCAAAGGTAACTATGAATCAATTAAAGAATAATGAAAATACTGAAATTTATTGGAAAAAAGCATTACTAAAAAGGCCGGATATTTCGAATGAAATAAAAGAATTTGTAAGAACAAAGTATAACATGAATGAAAAGGAAGAAGTTGTTTCAATTGTAAATGAAGGAAGATTAATACGATTAAAAAAATCAATCCAAAATAATGGTTATAGGACAACTCTTTATTTAATAGGAAAAAAGATAAAAAATAAATTGTTTTCTAATAATGAATACGATAATTGGATGAAAGAAAATGAAAAAGAATTGTTGAATGTTACTGATTTTGAATACCAGCCTTTAATTTCTATTGTAGTTCCGGTATATAATGCAATTGCAACCGAACTTATTGATTGTATTGAATCAGTTAAAAAACAAACATATACTAATTGGGAATTGTGTTTAGTGGATGATCATTCTACAAAAGAAGAGACAATTGATACTTTAAAAAGTTATCAAGGTACAGATGAGAGAATAAAAATTAAATTTAATAAAAAGAATGGTCATATTTCAAAAACATCTAATGATGGAATTCAACTATCAGATGGAGAATTTATCGCTCTATTAGATAATGATGATATCCTTGCTCCAAATGCATTATTTGAAATGGTAAAGAAACTAAATGAGGATAAGACATTAGATTTTATATATAGTGATGAAGATAAATTAACAGTAGATGGTATTACTAGAAAAGATCCCTTCTTTAAACCTGATTGGTCACCAAATACATTTATGTCATTAATGTATACATGTCATTTTGCTATGTTTAGAAAAACAATTTTGAATAAAATTGGAGGATTTACAGTTGGTCTTGATGGAGCTCAAGATTATGATTTGGTTTTACGTTTTACGGAACAAACTAATCATATTGGACACATTCCTAAAATGCTTTATCATTGGCGTGAAAGAGCTGGCTCAATAGCATCGGATCCAGAAGCGAAGCCATATGCTTTAACTGCTATTCAAAAATTAAAAGAAGAAACATTAGCTAGAAGGGGATTAAAAGGAAAAATCAAGTATGAACCATCTGTATTTCAATATAGAGTTATTTATGAAGCCCCTGAAGAATTAGTAACTATTATTGTAGAGTTAGAAAATAAACAGAAAGCAGAGAAACTAATAAATGAAATAGTAGGCAATAGAAAAGATAATTATCAAATTATTGTATTGAGTGAAAAAAAGTATAATCTAAGTACTGAAGCTGATTATATTATTGAAAAAAATAACTATTCAGAATATAAGAAAAAAATAAAAGGTTCTTATGTTTGTTATATTAAAGATGAAATAGAAGGTTTAACAAATCATGGATTAAAAATATTGTTAGGACATGCTAGTCTAAACCAAGTAGGCTGTGTTGGACCAAAAATATTATATAAAAATACTAATGTGATATATTCTGTAGGTAAAAGTATAAGTGGTAGTCATGTGTTGAATGGTATAGATGATTCAATTCCAATTTATTATTGTCGAAATAGATTGGATTATGACACATATGCTTTGTCATCTAAGTGTTTTGTTACAAAGAAGAATGATTTTGATAAAGTTAAAAATCAAGGAATGGGTTATTTTATATCAAAAGGTATGAATAATGTGATTCGTAATGATGTAAGTGTTTTTTTAGCTCAAACATTACCAGAACGAATTGTTCAAGTTTCTGCACAAAATGATCCATTTATAAATCAAAATATTACAACAAGCTTGCAAATCGAAAAAAAGTATTCTCAACGAGTATTAAAAATTATTAACACAAATAATAATGCTAAGAAAGATGATTATTGCTATAAAATTGATGTTAATATTTCTCAGCAGCATATGAGCGTTTCTGGTTATTGCTTTAAAAAAGGTATTAATAATAATTCAAATATAATATCTTTAATATTAATAAAGGATCAAAAAAAATACAAAGTAAAAGCAAAGAGAATTTTTGATAGGGAAGTAAGTTATAAATACGGCAGTAATTTAGATTTTACTAATTTTGGAGTAACTATAAGTACAGATAAATTGAAAGGAAAATTTAAATTATTATTACTTGTATCAAATAGAAAAATAGGATTATCAGATACCATCGATTTGGAACAGAAAGTAGATTTATAAGGAGATTTTTATGAAGAAAATAAGTTATATAGGTATAAATGAAGCAACAATTACTGGAACAAAAAATCCTCTATTAACAATAAAAGGGAAAATTAAGAAAAAAGAGTATAATTTTTTAGTATATGTTAATGGTAAGAAAATAAAATATGATAATGTTAATCAAGGTTTTGAAGATCTTTTTGCAATTACTGCAAATTTAGGAAAAGATGTTAAAAATGTAGAAGTATACATAGTTACTGATAGGGATAAGGAATTAATTTATGAAGCAAAAACCAATTTGCTAAAAAGAATTATTAAAACAGTATTATATAAAATTAAAAGATTTGTGAAAAAAGTATTTCATTTTTTTCGTATAATTAAAAGGGGAATTAGTTTTTTCTGGAGAGAATATCATTTTTTAGTACCAATATCTTTATTACCAAAATATTGGCGCGATTTTAAGAACAGTATGAAAAGAGGAGAAAGCTTATTTTATAATCCAAATATTCCTTCTGAATATAGAAAGTGGTTAGATTTACATCCTATGAATATTAAAACAGAAAAATTGGATTATAATCCGTTGGTATCTATTGTTACTCCAGTTTATAATGTTGATGAGGAAAAATTATCTGAATGTATAGAATCAGTGTTAAATCAAACATATGAAAATTGGGAATTATGTTTAGTTGATGATGCTTCTAAAAATTCTGAAACTATTCAAACATTAAAAAAATATGAGGCAATAGATAATCGTATTAAAGTAAAATATAATAAAGAAAATGGGCACATTTCAAAGACTAGTAATGATGCTATTAGAATGTCTTCCGGCGAATTTATTGCTTTGTTAGATAATGATGATACATTAGATAAAAATGCTTTATATATTATGGTGCGAGAATTAAATAAGAATAGAAGTATTGACATGTTGTATAGTGATGAAGATAAATTAGATACTAATAATAAAAGATGTGAACCGCATTTTAAACCAGATTTTTCACCTGATACATTATTAAGTTTAAATTATATTTGTCATTTTACTATGATTAGAAAAAACTTAATTGAGAAGGTTGGTGGTTTTGAAATAGGATTAGAAGGCGCTCAAGATTATGATTTGTTTTTAAAAATCACTGAACAAACAAAAAACATTGTACACGTTCCATATATTCTATATCATTGGAGAATGTCAGAAACTTCAACTGCTAAATCTATGAAAAACAAAGAATATGCAATAAATATTGGTAAAAAAGTATTAGAAAAAGCTTTAGAGAGAAGAAAAATAGATGCAATTGTTGAAGTTGATAAAAAAAGTTCATATTATCGAATTAAATATAATATTAAGAAGCAACCTTTAGTATCTATTATAATTCCTACTAGAGATTTTGCAGAAACTTTGAAAACTTGCGTTGATTCTATTTTTGACAAAACAACTTATAAGAATTATGAAATTATAGTAGCTAATAATGAAAGTAAAGAACCAGAAACATTTAAATTATTTAATAAGTATAAAAAAGAACATAAAAATTTTAAAGTTGTAGATATTAATATAGAATTTAATTATTCTAAAATAAATAATATTGCTGTATCAAAAGCAAAGGGTGAATACATTATTTTATTAAACAACGATACAGAAGTCATTACTCCAGAATGGATTGAGTATATGATTGGATATGCAATGCAGGAACATGTGGGATGTGTTGGTGCTAAGCTTCTTTATCCAGATAATACTATTCAACATGGTGGTGTAGTACTGGGATTAGGAGGAGTAGCTTCTCATGCTTATATTGCGTCTGATAGAGATGATATAGGTATGTTTGGGCGACTAAGGGTACCATATAATTATGCTGCAAACACAGCAGCTTGTTTAGCTATTAAAAAGGACAAATATGAGGAGATTGGTGGACTAGAAGAAGAATTAAAGGTGGCTTATAATGATATTGATTTTAACATCAAATTGTTAGAAAAAGGATATTATAATGTATTTTTACCTCAAGTAGAGTTGACTCATTTTGAATCAAAATCAAGGGGGTTGGATACTACATCTGAAAAGTATAAAAGATTTAAAATTGAATCCAAATATATGTATGATCATTGGAGAAAAATGATAGATAAGGACCCTTTTTATAATGATAATTTTAGTAAAAAAGGATGGTTTCAATTAGATAAAAAATAGAGGTGTTTATGAAAAAGAAAATTTTGCAAAAAATAATCGGATTATCAGCAATACTAATAATGATGTTATGTATTTATGGATTTATGATATCAAGAATTGGATTTAGCATAATTTTAACAGTAATTTTTTCACTTTGTCTTATTTTAGTGATGATCAATTATATAAGTCCTAAGTATTTTGACAAAGGAATAGATTCCTTTTTTGAATATCGATGGTTAATTTATTTGATAATTTTTATTCCATGTATTTTGTTTAAAATACATGGATCATCAATTGGAGAATTTAATAATATTTTTTCAGAAAAAATGGATAGTGATATAAAAACCACTTTGTTGGGACACTCTCGAGGAATTCGTTCTGATGAGTTTACTGTTTTGACTCCATATTATATTAGTCAAACATATAATAATTTTTCTAAATACTCTTCTATGATGAGTATATCTCCACAAAATATGATTATCGGATATAATTCACCAGTAAAAGATATAACTAGTTTATGTAAACCGTTATTATGGGGATATATACTATTTGGAAAAGATATTGGCCTTTCTTGGTATTGGTGTATGAAATGGATATTATTATTTGCCTTTGCTTTAGAATGTTCTTATATATTTACAAAAAGTAAAAAACTAAGTGTAGTAGGTGGTTTGTTAGTAGTCCTAGGACCATCTACACAATGGTGGTTCGCACCCCATATGCCAGATGTTATTCTATGGATGATGGCTATTTTATCAATAGTATATTATTATTTAACAACTGAAAAGAATTGGCTTAAAAACATATTTACTGTAATCTTGCCATTTATTATTACAGAGTTTATTATTGCATTGTTTCCTTCTTTTCAAGTTAGTTTAGGTATTTTCATGGTTGTAACGCTGGTACTATTGATAATTCGGGATAAAATATCATTAACAAAGCCAAAGAGCCAATGGATTCGTCATTCAGTTATAATTGTTGGAACTTTGTTATTAGCAAGTTATTTTGTTTTATCAAATAAAGAAGCTTTACTTGCAGTAATGAATAGTGCCTATCCTGGCAAAAGAATATCAACTGGTGGGGAAGAAGGCTTCTCATCAATATTCACAAGCCTTGTTACAATATTTTTGCCATATAAAGATATTACTTTTTTAAATAATTGTGAAGTAAGTACGTATATACATTTTGGATTTTTTATTACATTATTATTCCCTGTTTTTCTAAAAATAATGAAAAAGAAAAATGATAAAAATTTAATAATAGGCATTGGAATGTTAGTAATTTTATTTATATATGCATTTTTCATGATAATAGGATTTCCTGAAATTTTAGCAAAAATTACGTTCTTTTCATATATTAATAGAATGAAAATGATAGTAGGATTTATTTCTGTGTTCTACACTATTTGGGGTATTCAACAGATTTTAAAATACAAAAAGGAAATAAATCCAATATATTATATAATTTCATGCTTAATATATTGTGGAATTCAAATTACTTTTATTACAGCTGAATTAAAAACATACTTTAATGAATATATTTTTGTGTTAGAAATTATTGCTTTTTTAGTAATATTATTAGCCCTTTATTTTAATTATGAACAGGTTTCGATTTCTTGTTTGTTAGGAATCTTGTTATTTGCAAGTTTAACTATTAATCCTGTTGTTAGAGGCACTAGTGATTTATATAATCATCCATCTGCACAATATATAGGTAGTGTTGTAAAAAAGGATTCTGAATCATATTGGATTGGATATAATAATATTGTTTTACAAAGTTATGTGTTAGCTAATGGAGGAAAAACTATTAATGCAGTAAACTTTTATATAGATGAAAAAAAATGGAATATTATTGATCCTGACCATAAATATGAAGAAATATATAATAGATATGCTCATACAATTTTAACAATAAACGCTGATGACATAACGGAAATAAGTAACCCTCAATCAGATGTTATAAAACTAACTTTACCATTAAATAAATTGCACGAATTAAATGTAAAATATGTGTTATCAAAAGAAGAATTGAATATTTCCAATGATAAATACTATTTAGAACAAATTTATAAAGATAGCGACTGCTTTATTTATAAATTAAAAAGCATATCTATTTAAAATATATAAAAGAAATAAAAAGATGAAGTGTTGTAAAATGTGTGATATAATTAAACCAAACAAGAGTTAGGAGTAAAAAAATGAAAAAAGATTTAAAAAACGAGAAAAAAGTGGAAGACAAAAAAATAGCTGTGTTGATACCATGTTATAATGAATCAAAAACAATTGAAAAAGTGGTTAAGGATTATAGGTCTGTGTTACCTGAAGCAGATATATATGTATATGATAATAATTCTAGTGATGGTACTGATACAATCGCAAAAAAAGCTGGTGCTATTGTTAAATATGAATATAAACAAGGAAAAGGTAATGTTATTAGATCAATGTTTAAAGATATTGATGCAGATTGCTATTTAATGATAGATGGTGATGATACCTATCCAAAAGAAAATGCTAGGGAAATGTGTAAATATGTTTTAGAAGGGAAAGCTGATATGGTTATTGGAGATAGATTATCTTCAACATACTTTACAGAAAACAAGAGGCCATTTCATAATTTTGGTAATGTATTAGTTAGAAGTTTAATTAATTCATTATTTAAATCAAATGTAAGAGATATAATGACAGGATATCGAGCATTTAGTTATGATTTTGTAAAAACATTCCCAGTATTATCTAAAGGCTTTGAAATAGAAACTGAAATGACTATTCATGCACTTGATAAAAACTTTTTATTAAAAGAAATACCAGTAGAATATCGTGATCGTCCAGCTGGAAGTGTTTCTAAATTAAATACATTTAGTGATGGATTTAAAGTTTTAAAAACAATTGCTAGATTATTTAAAGAATATAAACCAAGTATTTTCTTTAGTCTTATTGGACTTTTGTTTTTAATAATATCTGTAATATTTGGAACTCCAGTATTTGTAGAATATTTTAAAACAGGCTTAGTTCCAAGATATCCTACACTTATATTTTCTGGGTTTATGCTAATGATTTCTATACTTATGTTTGTTTGTGGAATTATTCTAGAAGTTGTAGTAAAAAAACATAGACAGTTATTTGAATTAATATTAATAAAAACAAAGAAGGATAAAAATGACTAATAAAAAAAAGAATATAAAGAAACTTGATAAAGCTTTTGATGAAGCGTTTAAAATGTTAAATATTACTGATAAAAAAACTCAAAAGCTATTAATTAAAATTGTTAAGTTTGTGATTGTAGGAGGAATAGCCACTCTTATTTCAGGAGTAATATTCTTCTTATGTGATCATTTTTTAAAGATGTCTGTATTAATATCTAATACAATAGCTTTCAGTATTTCAGTAGTATATAATTTTTGGGCTAGCTGTAAATACGTATTTGATGTTGATAAAGATAAAAATAGAGCTAGGATATTTACTGAGTTCATTGTCTTTGCTTTATTGGGTTACTTTTTAACAGAAGTACTGTTATGGTTAATGGCTGATGTTATGAAATGGAATCATATGCTTGCTTGGGTAATCGCAACAGTCATAGTGATGGTATTTAATTTTGTAACCAGACAAATATTTTTAGAAAAAAAGGCAACTAAATAATAGTTGCTTTTTTTGTAGTATTTAAAAGAAATAATGGTATAATATGTTTAGTTGGAGGAATATTATGAAAAAATGTGTAATAATAATGAATCCTGAAAGCGGTAAAAAGAAAAAAATAAAGAATTATAAAGATTTTTATGATATTTTACGAAAATATGGATACGATACCGATATTATCTTTACTAAAGCTCGTGGTGATGCGAGAAATATCATGCAAGCAATTGATAAGAATACCGATTTAGTTATTAGTGGTGGTGGAGATGGAACACTTAATGAAATAGTTTCGGGTAATATGTTAAGAGAAAAGAAACTTACTGTTGCACCATTACCAATGGGAAGTACTAATGATGTTGGTAATATGTATGGATTAGATAAAAGTGTTTATAGTAATTTAGAAAAATTATTACAGGGTAAGGCTAGAAAAGTAGATATTTGCTATATAGATGAGACTCCATTTGTATATGTAGCTTGTTTAGGAGATTATATTGATATGGCATATGCTACTCCTAGAAGTTTAAAGAAACGTTATGGAAAAATAGCTTATATTATTTATGGATTAAAGAGATTAAAAAATAGAATTAATCAATATGATATAAAATATACTATTGATGGTAAAACACATCAAGGTACATATTCTTTTATATTTATATCTAATTCATCTAGAATAGCTGGTCAGCCGGATGTTTATTATGATGTTAAATTAGATGATAAAATGTTTGAAGTGGCATTTGCTAATATAAAAACAAAAGCAGATATGTTAAAAATGATAGTACAAGTAAGTACTATGGATGTTAAAGATATACCTAAAGTAAAATATTATCGTACTGATAATTTAGAAATAGAGTTTTTAAATAGTCCAAAGACATCATGGTGTATTGATGGAGAAGAGTATAAATCAACTTCAATGAAATTTAAATTTACTGTTGAACAAAGCATGAAAATGCTAGTTCCAAAAGAAGATGTTGGTCATTTGTTTGATGAATAAAATGAGAATTAATAAAAAAGTTTTATAAGGTTGCTTATGCAACTTTTTTCTTTTTAAAAAATATGTTATGATTAAAAAGTAGAGGTATTATGAAAAAGAAGAGAATAAGGGAAAAATTTTTAGGATTAAAACTATTAGTGGCTATTATCTATCTAATAATAATTACTATTCTTTTTGTGTGTTCCTATCGTTTGCTTCAAGCTAAGAATAATATAAAGCCATTTGAAGAAGCAGAAAGTGTAGATGATTATACTTATATTGATATATATAAGATGTCTGAGAAGTTTGCTTATTATAAGGATACTAATCTAGGAATTCATTTTGTAATAGAAAAAGAAGATACTGGTCTATGGCATACATATTTAGTTGCTATTGATGAAGACTATTATAATAAGTATAAAGAAATTATAGATTATACATATGAAAGAATAGATAAAGAGCCTGAACCAATTAGAGTATATGGTTATCCAGTAATAGTTGATGATAAAATAAAAGAATTAGCTATTAAAGATATAGCTAGTTTTGTACCAGAAGATAATGAAGTAGTTATTACAGATGATAATTATGATAATTATTTAACTAATAGTTATTTAGATACTACTAAACCTGAAAAAGATAAATTTAGTATTGCTTTATGTATAACATTAATGCTTCTATTAACAGTTATTGTATTATTTGTAAGTACAATGTTTTTAAAAGATAAACCAGTAAGAAGAAAATCCATAAAGGAGAGAGATCATGGAGTTTAAAGAAATAACAGAAGAAGAATATAGAAATTTTTGGGAGAATCATCCTTTAAAGACATTTTTATCAGCACCAGAAATATCTGAATTAAGAAAAAAATCTGATTGGAATACTTACTATGTTGGTGTGACAGAAAAAGATGAGTTGATTGCAGCTACTATGTTACTTAGTCATAAGAGACATTTTGGTAAAAATGAATTCTATTCTCCTAGAGGCTATTTATTAGATTTTAATAATACTGAATTAGTAAATTATTTTACTAATGAATTAAAAAAATATATAAAGAATAAGAATGGTTATATCTTTAGAGTAGATCCATATTTAATATATAAAGAAAGAGATATAGATGGTAATATTGTAGAAGGAGGAACAGATAATTCTAAAGTAGTAGATAATTTATTATCTTTAGGATTTAAAAAAGTTCCTATTCCTAGTATGGAACAAGTAGGATGGATGTTTTCTTTAGATTTAGAAGGTAAGACGGAAGATGAAGTTTTAAAAGAAATGCATTCGAGTACTAGAAACAAAATTAGAAAAGCAGAGAAGTTTGGAATTACTTTAAAGGAGTTAACTTATGATGAGTTAGATGATTTTCAAAGTATTATGGATGAAACTTCTAAAAGAAAAGGCTTTTCTAATAGAAAAATATCTTATTATCAAAATATGTTTAATATTTATAAAGACAAAGTAAAATATTTAATTGCTGAATTAGATTTAGTGGAATATTGTAAAAGATTAGAAGTTGAAAAAGAAGAAAAAGAAAATAAATTGGATAAGTTAAATGATGCTAAAAACGAAGGAGCTAAAAAAAGTTTATTAGCTGAAATAGAGGCATTAAATAAAAGAATTGAAGAAGCAAAAGCAATTAATAAAGATAAAATTATGTTGTCTTGTGCAATGTTTATTATTATAAAACCAGAAGTAATATTCTTAGCTGGTGGTAATTATGAAGAATATATGAGATATGATGCTCAGTATTTATTACAGTGGGAAATGATTAAATATGGAATCAATAATGGCTTTAAAAAGCATAATTTTTATGGAATACCAGCTAATATTAATGAACATCCAAAAGATTATGGAATCTATGAGTTTAAAAGAAGATTTAGTGGCTATGTAGAAGAATTAATTGGTGAATATGAGTTACCAATTACATGGCATTATAATTTGTTTAAATTAATTCATAAAATTAAAAAATAATAATGTGTGTTATAAGATAGGAGTAATAAAATGAAGCATTATACATATGAACCAAAAGGGGTTTGCTCTGTACAAATGGATTTTGATATTGATGATGATAATAAAGTACATAATTTAGTTGTAACTGGTGGTTGTAATGGTAATTTAAAAGGAATTGCTTCTTTAATAGAGGGTCAAGATAAAGATGAAGTAATTAAAAGACTAAAAGGAATTCAATGTGGTTTTAGAAAGACTAGTTGTCCAGATCAATTGTCTAAAGCATTAGAAAATGTAAAATAACTATTGATTTTTTAAAAGATTTATATTATTCTCATATAAAGGGTGTGAGAATGATGAGTATAAGAGTAGTACCTGAATTAATGATTAAAAAATGTACTATCTATTCTTATCTATTCTTATCAAATGTTTTATTATTTAATAATTAGAAGGTATTTCTATTTTTGAAATTCCTTCTTTTTTTGTAATAAAACTACCTAAGAGAGGAGAGGTATATTGAAAAAAGGAAAGATGGCATATGATATTAATGAAATGCCACCAATGAAGGAAGCTATTGTATTAGCATTCCAACACTTATTTGCAATGTTTGGAGCAACTATCTTAGTTCCAATCCTTGTAAATGCTGCAGCTGGAGCAGAGGTTCTAACAATTCCAGTTGCATTAGTAACATCAGGTATCGGAACCTTAATTTACATCTTGTGTACAAAAGGAAGATCACCAGTCTATCTGGGAAGTTCATTTGCTTTCATTGTACCAGTAGCAGCTGCTTATACAAAAGCAGGAATAGCTGGAGCTATGACAGGAATTATGGCTGTAGGTTTAATTTATGTCATAGTAGCAATCATAATTAAATTTGCAGGAAAAGACTGGCTAGAAAAATTACTACCACCAGTAGTAATAGGTCCAATGATTATGATTATTGGATTAGGACTTGCTCCATCAGCAATCAATCAAATTGGTTTAGCAGATGGAACAGCACTAGAATGGAAGGTAATAGTAGTTGCACTTGTATCATTCTTGGTAACTGCTATTGTTACTACTAAAGCAAAAGGATTCTTTAAAGTAATTCCATTCTTAGTAGGTATAGTTACAGGATATATTGTAGCTGTATGTTTAGGAATGATTGATTTTAAAGCAGTAGGAGATGCAACATGGTTTAGTATTCCTAAGTTTAAAATACTATTTAAAGATTATAATTTAAACTTTGCTGCATTAATTACTATTGCTCCAATCGCACTTGTTACTATGTGTGAACATATTGGAGATCACACATCACTTTCTAATATTATTGGAAGAGATTTAATTAAAGATCCAGGATTAGATAGAACATTATTAGGTGATGGTCTTGCTACATTTGTAGCTGGATTATTAGGAGGACCTGCTAATACAACTTATGGAGAAAATACATCAGTAGTAGGTATGACTAGGGTGGCTAGTGTAAAAGTAATAGGAATGGCTGCTATATTTGCTATTGTTATTGGATTCTTAGGTAAATTTACAGCTCTAGTATCTACAATACCTAATGCAGTATTAGGAGGAGTATCATTACTACTATATGGTTTTATCGCAGTAAATGGTTTAAAAGTATTAATTAAAAACCAAGTAGATTTTGAAGATTCAAAAAATATCATTGTAGCTTCATCAATGTTAGTATTAGGACTAGGAGGAGCTGCTATTTCAATAGTAAGTGGAGATCTTTCATTAACTATCTCAGGAATGAGTTTAGCTGCTATAGTAGGAATACTTTTAAATGTATTCTTAAAAGGAGAACAAAAAGAAGTTGCTACTTTAATAGTAGATGATACTAGACAAGTAAAATCAGATATGAAGAAATTAAAAAATGATATTAAAGAAGAATTAACAGTAGAATTAAAAGAAGATATCATTAAAGCTATTAGAGAAGAAATGAATAAACCAAACAAGAAGAAAAAATAAGGAGTAGATTATGAACGTAGTAGAATTAGATCATCCCTTAATAGAACATAAATTAGCTATTTTAAGAGATGAAAAAACAGGAACAAAAGAATTCAGAGAATTAGTAAGTGAAATAGCTATGTTTCTTTGCTATGAAGCAATGAAAAATGTTAAATTAGAAAAAGCTGACGTAAAAACACCATTAGAAAAAATAAAGACACATAAGTTAAATGAAGATAATTATGCATTTGTACCTATATTAAGAGCTGGTATGGGGATGCTTGATGGAGTGATTACTGTAGTACCAAATGCTAAAATAGGACACATTGGAATGTATCGTGATGAAACAACATTTGAACCAGTCAATTACTTTTTCAAAGTTCCAAAAGAAATAGCTAAAAAAGAAGTATTTCTTTTAGATCCAATGTTAGCTACTGGAGGAAGTGCTATTGATGCAATTGATTTGTTGAAAGCTAAAGGAGTAAAAAAGATTAATTTCTTATGTATTATCTCAGCTCCTGAAGGATTAAAAGCAGTTTCAGAAGAACATCCAGATGTAACAATTTACACAGCTTGTATTGATAAAAGATTAAATAAAAATAAATATATATGTCCAGGATTAGGAGATGCTGGAGATAGAATATATGGAACAAAATAGAGGAGTAATCCTCTTTTTTAATTGATTTGGATGTAAAATACTGGTATACTTAAAGTAGAATAGGAGTATACAATGGCGTTTAAAAGAAGACTAAAATTTGATAAAAGAATAAGATTCCAAAAACAAATGAATATTGTTTATATTCTTCTTTTTATAGTGCTTGCAAGCTTAGGAATAGGTTATGCATATATTAAAAGTAATTTAAATATAAATGGAACAGCTAATGTAACAGCAGCTAGATGGGATGTACATTTTACTAATTTAAATGTAACTACTGGTAGTGTAACCGCAACAACAGCAGCTTCAATAACAGACCCAACAACAGTAACATTCGCAGCTACTTTAGATGAACCAAATGACTTTTATGAATTTACTGTTGATGTAGTAAATGATGGAACAATGGATGCAATGATAGATAGTTTTTCTATTAGTCCGACATTAACTACTGCACAAAAGAAATATTTAGAATATACAGTTACATATTCTGATGAAACTACTATAGATGATAAACAAGAGTTGAAAGCAGGAACAACAGAATCATTAAAAGTAAGATTTAGTTATATTGAAAATTCTGATAAAACAAACTATCCA
>JAFWGF010000022.1 GCA_017512495.1 Bacilli bacterium | reverse complement strand
TCATCTTCTTTTATATTTATCATTTTATCATTCCTCTCTTCTCTGCTTCTTCTCTAGTTAATTGTTTCCTAGCTAATTTTATTTTTTCTTCTACTATTAATAATCTTTCTTCATAATCTCTTATAACATCATAATCTTTTTCTTCCCTTAATAACTGTTTTAAAAATAATTGTTCACTTCTAAGATTATGTAATAATTCACCACTATTGCCATTTTCTAATGTAACTTTAGGTTTTTTTATAGTACTTCTAATAATATTTCTAGTTGTATCTTTTTTACTAGTTAATATTTTATTAATTAATAAAATAATCTCTTCTTCTTCCATACTAATAATTTGACTATTTTTCTTAAGAAATTTACAAATATAAGAAACATCTGAATCTATTCTACTAAAATAATCATAAAACTCAGTATCTTCTTTTGGCGTACTAGTATGCATATAAACAGTATTAGCTATTTTAATAAACCCCTCTACAGTAGTTGTATATTTCCTAATATTTTTTAATTCTTGACTATATTTATCTAAAGAAATATTTTTTTCTTTAACACTAGCAAATGCTCTTAGTAATTTTTTAAATTCTCTTTGTAATTTGGTTAAATTCTTATGATATTCTTTTGATCCTTTGAAACCTTTACTTTCTGTACGTTGTTCTAATAATTTTGCCTGATGATACAATTCATTTTCAAAAATACTTTTCTGTTCTTTGTACTTGGTGAAAGTATCAATATCAGTCATTTAACCACCTCCTTAAAAACAAAAAAAGGATAGTACAGGAGTGCATAGGCACGGTACCATCCTTTGTTTAACTCTTAATAATAACGACTCACGCCGGAACTACTTTTAATAGTTCTACTCGAAAGGTAGTAATTATTAATATATCTGTTCATTCTCACCACCATGAACTCTCTTAAAGAATCTATTAATAATCGTGTCCTTTGTCACTGTATTTCCTAAATAAATATATCACTTATTTGTTTTTTTTGCAAGATTATCTTTGTGTCCAATTACCAGGAACTGCCATCATTGTTCCTAAACCAGAATATCCTTGACCCAATCTATAGTTTGCATATCTAAAGAAACCATTTAAATCTCGACAATTCGGATCATTAGGATCAAATAAAGCACAATCTAATAATGCTAAATGTAAATGTACTCCGGTTGAATAACCAGTTGAACCCATTCTACCTAAACAATCATTTATAGTTACTGGCTTACCAACATATATCCCATTCGCATAACTAGATAAATGAACATATTGAGAAGTAAACTTCTTACCATCAATATCATGTAAAACCGTAACAATCAATGCTCCAGCATTATCACGATAAATACCTGAAATAACACCATTCGCAACTGGGAATATCAATTCATTATATCCTCTAGGACTAGTAATATCTAAGGCTACATGTCCATAATGAGGATTTTGAGTAACATTACCAATTTCAGTTGGTAAATACCAAACTCTTTTAGGAACTTCTGGAGCTTTTTCAATTTTTCTAACTCCCGTAAAAGGAACTTCTTGGAAACCTTTCGCATTAGGAAGACTAACTTCTACTATTTCAGGCGTAGTATAACCCGTAAATACAGAATTCATCAAATCTTCTGTAGTTGTCTCACTCTTATTAGCTACTTTAGTCTGAGCCATATCTTTAATATTAATATATTCAAAACTAAGATCATAATTATCTTCTTTTTGCATATTATTAATAATCTGTAAAGTAACAGCACTAACTGCAAAGATTAATGAAATTAATTTAATAATATCTCTCTTAAAATCTCCCATAATAAGTCCCCCAAAAGTGAGCATTATTATACTAAAATAAAGAGCTTTTGTCAATTTTAACAAAAACTCTCTTTATCTAAATATAAATCATAATTCTTAGTTGAATCAAAATATTTAACTTTTATTACTGCTCCATGTTCCTTAAATGATGAATTATTAGTTTGAAAAAATGAATTTAAAAACTCTAAAACATCCTTTTCTGTATATTTATCTTTTTTCAATGAAGATCCGCAACCAAATATCTTATCATTACAATATATTACTAAAATACATTCATTATTATTAATAATATCTTTAACTTTTTCAATAGCTTCTTCACAATCTTCTTCACTATAATGCATATGCCATTCTTCAAAAACAACTGTTATTTCATCATCTAAATCAACAAATAAATTATCAATTGCTATTCTACAGAAATTATTTTCTTCACTTTTAATAACAGGATTATAATTCTTTAATTCTTCAATTATTCTTTTTTTATTTATCATTATATCTTTTATCTCCCCACCAATTTGGAATTAAGTCTTTTAATAAAATAGTTTCTTTAGTCTCATAATCAACTAAGATTTCTATATTTCTATTTTCATAAGCTAATTGCATAAAAAACTCTCTACAAGCTCCACAAGGCATACCACCATTACCCTTAGGTGGCCCATCTTTAAAAGCTACCATTCTTTTAATTACAGTTGTTCCTTCATTCATATACATATTTAAAGCAGCAACTCTTTCAGCACACAAATTCATTACTCCACTTGCACCTTCTATACAGAAACCTGTATATATCTTTCCACTTTCACTTTGAACAGCTGCTACTACATGATGAGCTTGTATAAAAGGAGATATTTCTTCCGGATGAAATTCTTCCTTTGCTTTTAAATACATTTCTTCCCAAATATCCATATACATCACCACCTATATTCTATCTTAATCAAAGAAAAAAAACAATTTTTAAAATTGTTTTTATATTATATCCATTTAATTAAGTTCATTATATCCACAATAGTATGGATCACAAAAAGCTCCAAAAGGCAAGCTAGCTTCAGCACCATCTAAATCTGCATATACGCGTAACTGGTCATTATTACAACCTGCATATGCATCATTAAACGAGCAATTACCTTCGTGTTCGTTAAACCAACTTTCTTCTCCTTGAATAGTTGTATAATTATTCATAAATTCTGTTTCTCCTGGATTTAAACAAACCTCTTTTGTAGTTACAAAACAAACCTGGACTTTAGTTACAATATCATTTTGAACTTCATCTCTAATATAATAATTCTTATTTAAATCACTAGCTTTTGTAACATATTCACCAGCACCTATTTTTGTTTGTTTACATATAACATCACTATTACCTACTTTTGCTTTTGGTGATGAGTGGTTGGAAATTATATCTTCACATTCCTCTTTAGTTGAAAAAATCTCATCTAAGTATTCCTTATCACGATTTACATCATAGATTATCCATTTCCATGACGGTATTATAGAATCTCCTGGTCTTATTTTATGTTCATTATTTCTATAAATAACCCCTGTAAAATTAGTTTGTTGAATTTCAACATTAGAAGTTACTTTTATTTCACATTTACATAATGCATAAACACTAGCTGGTACAGTAATTATACCTACTATTATTATAGCAATAACTCCATGTTTTTTCTTCTTAAAAGCTATATAACCTGATATACCAAAAGCAGCTATTATCATTACATAAAGTAAATAACTTATACCAGTATTTGGATTAACTGAAATAACCTTATCATTAGAAAGATTAACTACTAAATCCTTACTATCAGTATAAAGACCTGATTTAAAAGCATTAGCAGGAACTTTATGAGTATATTTAACTCTCAAAAATACTGTTTTTGTTGAATTAGCTTTTACTATAGAATCTGACCCAGCATCTAATGTATAAGTTACATAATCTGAACTTAATCCTAAACTATTACTATCCAATTCATAATCTTCATCTGAATCATTTTTTACAACAATTTTATATTGAATATTATCTCCTTCATTAGTCATTGACAAATCCAAATTAACATTTTTACCACTAGCTGTTGGTTCACTTAATTCAACAACACTATTGGATTTATTGTCTAGTTCAACAGAACTAATTGTTATTTTACTTGTATCACATGTTTGAGCATTTACTACAAAAGGCATAAACATCACAAATAAAACTAGTATTATTCTTTTAATTTTCATATTTTCACTTCTCTCATATCTTTCTAATTAGATTATATCCATAAAAGCAACTGTAAACAACCGGTTTTGTAAATTGTTGTGTAAATACTATGTAAACAAAAAAAGAGTTTATCTTCTCTTTTGATAAGCTCTTTTATAATCTTTAGTAAACCAATCAATTGGATTCTGCTTATTATTTATTTCTGATTTTCTTTTAGAAATTTCTTCTTCCAATTTTACTAAATCCTTATCTTTTGGATCAACATCGTAACAAACTTCTAAAGCATGTTCTACTACAATATCAGCAGCTCTTCTTAATGCCGATGTACAGTGACAATAATGATCTAATCCTAATCCATCATGAGATCCTTCTATATCATACCAACCTTTAGGATAAATACCTTCTATTAATTGATACAATTTATTATATTGATCTCCTCCATACGTTTTAGTTAAGTTATCGATTAATGTTTGTAATTTTTTACTATCTTTTTGATTAACACTATGTACACGATATAAACAAGGATAATCTCTATCTGCAAAGAAATCAGCTACTCTATTACCTGTTAATAACATAGCTTGGTATACTATTCTTTCAGATCCAATTCTTTGAACTCTTAAATCTGCAGGATCAGTAGTACTAGCTTTGATATTTTCATAAAACTGATCTCCCTTATCTTTATATCTTTTATCCAAAAGTTCAGTTACAGATTGTAAATTAAATACTAAGTCTTGTAATTCTTTATCTTTAGTACCATGTTTAAGTATCTTGTCAATCTCTCTATAAGTAGTTTGTCTATTACTACAAATAATTGTTTTTTGAAAAGTTTCATCAACAATATTACCAGTACTATCTATTTCGAAAAAATAACTTCTAGCTAGTTTAGGCATACCAGTAATTAATGAACCTGTTTTAGCAGAAAATTCATATGGAAACAATGGAATAGTACGATTATAATCATTTTCATTTGTCTGATATTTATTAGATAAATAAATAGATCTCCCTCTACCAATTGCTTCATTAACAATTTCATCATGATATGAAAAATATCCTAATACTGAAGCTATATGAACTCCTAATAAATAATTACCATTAGCTAGTCTTCTACAACTCAAAGCATCATCTATCTCAACAGCATTATCCCCATCAATAGTAATAATATAATCATCTACTAACATTCTAGTACTCTTATCTCTATCAGTAATTTTAACTAACCTAGCTTTTTCTAAAATATCTTCATTAAAATAAACTGAAACATTATATTTATTAGCTAATAATTCAATTCTAGTATCTTTAGTTTCTTCACCTTTAATTGTATCTATTAAACTAGTTAACCATTCAATCTTATCTTTATTCTTCTTAGCATAACTCTTTTTAACACTTAATCTATCTATAGAACTATAAATCAAAGATAATGTCTTTCTCTTTTCATTTTCATTTAAACTAAAACTTCTTTGAGACATAATTAAAGAAATTAAATTACTAAAGTACAATGACTTTTCATAATCTTCATCTTTAATACTCTTAATATAATTTTTAACAATATTTCTAAATAAAGATACATCTTCTTTATCTTTTGCATTTACTAAACTAGGCATTTTATTAAAAGTATATTCTATATATGTAATGTCTTTTTTTTCAGCAACTAAATAATTTATTAAATCATACTGCTTAGTATCTTTAACTATTGTTTGTTCATCAATACCATCTAATTCTTCTCTTACAGCTTCTAATTCATTAATCGCATTTTTTACATCATGAAATTTATTTTTATTTTCTAATTCAATTTGATCTATTTTTTCATCTAATTTATTAATTTTACGAGCTAATTTTTTACGATCAATTTTATCATTTGTACTTAATAAAACATTAATACATTTTAATAGTTCTCTAACTCTTTCTAATGATTCTAATCCAGTAACTAGATCCAATTCATTATTGATAACTTTAAAAAGAATATCGATAGTTCCATTGGCATCTTTTGTGGCATGGTTACAAAAAGCTTCTTCACTAATCATTGGGCCTTTGCCTTTAACAAAATTTACTAATGATTTCTCGATATTCTTCATTTTATCAATCCCTCCTGTTTTTACTAATTAATTCTAACGGAACGGTTAGTTGCTTAATTCGTTCAATTATTCTTCGAGCTTTAACTTTATCAACACCTGATGATGTAATAGAAAGGGATTTTTCCAATTCACTTAAAGTTAAGTTTGAAGTAAAAAATGTTGGTAAGTGATTCTCCATTCGATATTGTAAGATTGGTCCTAATATTTCATCTCTAGACCAGTTACTACAATTTTCTGCTCCTATATCATCTAATAATAATAAAGGTATTCTTTTAATATATTCAAACCTTTCATTAAAATCTGTTTGGAAAGAAGCCTTTAAACTTCTTAAAAATTCTGGATAATAAATTAAAACTGATTTAACACCCTTCTTAGCCATCTCATTAAAAAGAGCTGCGATTAAATATGTCTTACCAGAACCAAAAGACCCAGTCAGATATATTCCTCTAGGTTTTTCTTCATTATTATAATTATCCATAAATTCTTTAAAGTATTTAATAATAGGAAGTCTTGCTTTATCATCTTTATAAACATCTTTAAAACAAGCTTCTTTAATATCTTTAGGTAATTCATATAACTCTAAATTATCTTTATATGAATTAAGCTCTCTAACTTTCTTTTCCTTAGGACATTCATCATAACTAAAATTAATAATATTCCCCTCATCAATAGGTGTATATTTATATCCTTTAATCTTATTCTTACAAGTACTTAATCCTTTGCATTTAGCACAATTTTTACACTCTAAAAAAGCATCTTGTAAGGAAGATGTATATTTCATAAGAATATCTTCTTTAATATTTAACCCGTATACAAAATCTTTAAATTCTTTATCACTACACGCTTCCTGAAAAGACTGAGTAAGTTTAATTAAATCTGCTTCAAACATATCTTTTTTCTTTTTCATAAACTTACCACCACCTAATTTAATTTTATCTAAAATGTCCATAAAAGTCCACTCTTTTACTTATTTTTACATAACCAACTCATTATATAAAAAAGATTTAATTAATAGATTAAATCTTTTTCAACAATTTATTCATCTACATCACAGTATGATGCTCCACCATAATATATAGAGCAATCCCAATCTCCATTAAAGGCCATTACCATACCATTATCAGTAAACCTAACAGTTAAATTTGATATTCCACAATTTGACTCATTCGTACAATTTGCACTTCCAAAAGCTTGCAAGATTATAGCTTTGTTTAATTCAAAGACTGGTTTTTCAGTCGTTGAATTTTCATTAATTCCGCCTCGTATTGCATAAGTACCAGCTGTCATACCTGGGTTAGCCTGGGCCATTTCTGAACTTACTATGAATCCTACATAACTTTCAATAATTATTGAATCTTGTATCTTATGTTTTAAATAAAATTGAATATCATTATTATTTGCTGCAAGTCTTAAAGCAGCTAAAGCAGCTTCTGGAGTTTCATATTTAACTATTGAATTTGGTATTGATCTACCTATGTTTAAAGGATTACTAGAATATAAATTCACTGTATATCTTATTATTGGGTGATTAACAATTATCGCACTACTGTCTGCTTGAGTATAATTCATTGTAAAGGCTATTGTAAATGTTTGATCTTCTGTTGGATAATTTGTTTTATCAGAGTTTTCTATATAACTAAATCTTACTTTTATAGTCTCTGTAGTGTTTTGTAATAATCTTTGTTTATTAGCTAATGCCACCCCATCACT
Source organism: Bacilli bacterium (assembly GCA_017512495.1). Taxonomy (GTDB): domain Bacteria; phylum Bacillota_I; class Bacilli_A; order RF39; family UBA660; genus UBA3789. The sequence goes on along the minus strand of JAFWGF010000022.1, from coordinate 15,163 downwards.
ATAACTAACTGTATATTCTAAATATTTTGCTTGAGCTGTGGTTAATGTTGGACTAATAGAAAAACTATCTATCATCGCATCCATTGTCCCTTGGTTTGTTACATCTACTGTGAATTCATAGAAATCATTTGGTTCATCTAAAGTAGCTGCGAATGTTACTGTTGTTGGGTCTGTTATTGAAGCTGCTGTTGTTGCAGTTACACTACCAGTTGTTACATTTAAATTAGTAAAATGCACATCCCATCTAGCTGCTGTTACATTGGCTGTTCCATTTATATTTAAATTACTTTTTATATAAGCATAACCTATTCCTGTACTCGCAAGCACTACGAAAAGAAGAATATAAATAATATTCATTTGTTTTTGAAATCTTATTCTTTTATCAAATTTTAATCTTCTCTTATAAGCCATATCCTTATCCTCATATTAATTATACTATTAATAATAACTGTTCTAAATGAATAAGGTATTCACAAAAAAGATCATTTTAGATGATCTTTTAATTATAAAATCAATTTCAGTCTAAGATACAGATACCCCAATTCGAAAAGCTGGAGAAACACCATAAGCACTATTAGAATAGGCGAGATACCAGCAACCATCGTCGTCCACACCGTAGAAACTGTTATAATTGTAAGAATAAGCCGAGCGCAGCCACCACCAAGCATTTGAACCATTATTCTGTTTAATTGCTCCTGAATAATTACTCATTGTTACATTTTGTGAACTATAATAATCTAATTGTCTTTCATTATCCTTTGCGGTATTATATTGATTAGTAAAACTATCTCCATATATCTCTTTAGCATCTAATAAATATAGTTTATCTGTTGATGTGAAGTTTGTCTCTCCACTTGTTGATCCATGTCCTGATACTACTGTGGTATTTATTATTCCATTCTTTAATTCTGTTGGTAGCGCATTATATATATCACCATTTACATATGTCCTCATTTCACTTGCAGGCCATCCTCCTATATTTCCATATCCTGGTGTTGTTACACTTGAATCATATGGATTAATTCTATGTGTTGTGATTATATCTGCAAACTCTAAGACAAATCCACAGGCTGTTTCTGATAATCCTGTTGTTGAACATTCTGCTGGTGTTGATTTGTTCGCTATACGTAATGTATGCGTTCCTAAACTTCCCATATCTACTGTCTTTGTATCTCCAACATTATAATTACTCGTATTTCCATTTTGAACAGCAGTTACTATAGTTGACCAACTATCATCTGCAAATGATACTGGATGTGGTACTGCTATTTCACTACCATCTGCTTGTGTATAAGCTACTGTAAAAGATATAGTAAATGTTTGATCTTCTGTTGGATAATTTGTTTTATCAGAGTTTTCTATATAACTAAATCGAACCTTTAGCGTTTCCGTTGTATTTGCTTTTAATTCTTGTTTATTTACTAGAGATAAGCCATCACTATAGGTTATTTGATACTCTAAATATTTCTTTTGTGCTGTAGTTAGCGTCGGACTAATATAATAACTATCGATCATCGCATCCATTGTCCCTTGATTTGTTACATCTACAGTGAATTCATAAAAGTCATTTGGTTCATCTAAAGTAGCTGCGAATGTTACTGTTGTTGGGTCTGTTATTGAAGCTGCTGTTGTTGCGGTTACACTACCAGTTGTTACATTTAAATTAGTAAAATGTACATCCCATCTAGCTGCTGTTACATTGGCTGTTCCATTTATATTTAAATTACTTTTTATATAGGCATAACCTATTCCTGTACTCGCAAGCACTATAAAAAGAAGAATATAAACAATATTCATTTGTTTTTGAAATCTTATTCTTTTATCAAATTTTAGTCTTCTTTTAAACGCCATTGTATACTCCTATTCTGTTTTAAGTATACCAATGTTCTACATATAAATCAATTAAAAAGAAGCTATTTGCTCCTTTTATTTGTTTCCATAAATTGTAGATAACTATCTCTTATTTGTATTTCTTTTTTTTCTAATTCTTTTTTTAATAATAGTAATTGCTTAGACATTTTTTCCATTTCTTGTTTTTTTAAGAAATCACGATATTTATTCTTAATTATTAATCTAAATTTTTCTATTTGATTTAATGCTTCACGACAAGTTTCTCCATTATCATCATCATCTAACAAAGTTTCTGTTAAATATTCTATAAGTTTTTTATATTGCTTTTCTACTTTCTTGCTTACTAAGGGATTAGCTAGTTTTTTATTAGCTACTTTTATTTTTCTAATTTTACAATTGTTTATTTTAAACACTTTATCTTTTGAACCCATTGGAAAACTATTGATATCAGAGATATCAAGTAATTTACCTTTACTTTTCTTTTCACTTATAGAATACATTACATCACCTACTTATCTAATAAATCTGGTCTTTTTTCTTTAGTTATTCTCAAACTTTCATTATATCGATATTCTTCTATTTTTTTATGGTCTCCAGAAAGTAATACTTCTGGAACTTCCATGCCTTCATAAACTCTAGGTTTTGTATATGTTGGATAATCTAATAGATTACTACTAAAAGAATCTTCAATAAAACTCTCTTCTGTTATAACTCCCGGTAATAATCTAGTAATTGAATCCACTAATAGCATAGCTGGTATTTCTCCACCTGTTAAAACATAATCTCCAACACTTATTTCCATATCACAAATAGATCTTATTCTTTCATCAAAACCTTCATAATGACCACAAATAATTATTAAATGTTTTTCATGAGTAAAATTATAAGCCATATCTTGATTATATACAGTACCTCTAGGTGTCAATAAAATTACTTTTGAATCTTCAGTTTTTAAATCTCTTACACAATCAAAGATAGGTTGACAAGTAAGAACCATTCCAGCTCCTCCACCATATGGTGTATCATCAACTTTGTTATGAGGATCTTTAGTATAATCTCTGAAGTTAACTACATTTATTTTTACTTTTTCTTCTTCAATAGCTCTTTTTAGAATCGATTCACCAAATACTCCCTCAAACATATCTGGAAATAGTGTTAAAATATCTATTTTCATTTTACATCCCCTCTATTAATTCTACTATTACTTCTTTTTTCTCTTTATCTATTTTTATAATCATTGGCGAATTAACTGGAATTAATACTTCATGATCAAACTCTGTTCGTAATATTTTATTATTTGGACTAGCCATAAAAATTTCTTTTATTATTCCTTTTTTACCATCTTTTGTCAAGACATTATATTTTATTAAATCTTCATCTAATATTTCATTACTATTTAATTCTAAATTATCCTTATCAAAATAAACATCTTTTTTTAATAAAAATAATACTTCATTTATATCTTTATAATCATTCAAAGTAACCATATCAAAATTCTTATGAACACGATAACTTTTTATCTCATAATCTTTGTCATCAACAATTAATTTATTACCTACTACAAAGACTTTATTCTTATATAGAAAATCACTTAATATTTTTAATTCTCCTTTTATTCCATGAGTAGAAACTATTTTACCAATAAAAACTTTATTCATATTAATCACCCAATTCATATAATAAAATACTACAAGCTACTCCTACATTTAAACTTTCACAGGTCTTATTCATAGGAATATATAAATTTTCATCACATAGATCTTGTATCCTTTGAGATACTCCATTACCTTCATTACCCATAACTAATGCATAACTACTTTTATTAATTTCTTTTACATCTATACCATCTACTACATTAGTACCATATACTTCAATACCTTTATTCTTTATCTTTTCAATTGCTTCTTCTAAATCCATAGTAATAATATTTATATGACAAAACATTCCCTCACTAGCTCTAATGACTTTAGGATTATATAAATCAACAGTATCAGGAGAAAGAATAATTGTATCTACATTAAAAGCTACACTACTTCTTATAATAGTTCCCAAATTTCCGGGATCTTGAATATTATCTAATAATAGTATTTTATTACCAATAATTTCTTTAGAATTACTCTTTTCACAAACAGCTAATACATTACTAGGAGACTCCATAGAAGACATTTTTTTCATTATTTCAGGGGTTACAAAATAAATATCATCTCTATCAACAAATTCATTTTCTACTAAAAAAACATCTTTTACAATTCCTGCTTTAAAAGCTTCTTCTACTAAATGTTCTGTTTCTACTACAAAAGTATTAGTTGAATCACGATACTTTTTACTTTGTAATTTAACAACTTCTTTTACTTTTTTATTATCTAAACTTGTAATTACCATTAAAACTCCTTCATTTCTTCTTTATATTTCTTATAATCAGGCATATTTTCTTCTACTAATTTCCAAAATCTACTAGAATGATCTCCATGAATTAAATGACTAAATTCATGAATAATAACATAATCTAAATAATTAATATCTCTTTTAATTAATTCTAAATTCAAAGTAATAACATGAGTACTTACATTACATACTCCCCATCTACTAGTCATCTTTCTTATTCTTAATCTAGGATAAGGAATACTCTTAGTAAATCTTTCATAATTATAATCTAATCTATCTTGAAATAATACTTTAGCTTGTTTTTTATACCAATTATCAATATCAAAATCATGATTAATATATACTTTATCTCCACTAAAAGTAATACCTTTAGTATCTGAATAAATTACTACATATTGTTTTCCTAAATAGAAAAATCCAGTATTATTCTTTCTTTTTATTTCTTGTTCATCAATCATTTTACAAATCTTATCTGTATTATTACTAATTAAACTATTAATAGCTCTTAAACTTGTAAAGTAATTAGTAGTTACCTTTATATTTAAATCTTTATTTACTCTTATATAGGTGTTTCGTTGACCTTTTTTTCTTTCAATAACTACTTCATAATCTTTATTATTATACGTTAGATGCATATTACCACCACCTATATTTTACAATAAATGTATAAAAAAATAAATTAGTTTTCATAATAATTGTAGGAGGTTACTATGGATACAAATATTAGACAACATATTATTAATAACTTTAAAGGAGATAACTTTGATACATTACGTAGAGCAATAGATGAATCAGTGGAAGCACAAGATGAAGTTACTTTACCGGGATTAGGTGTTTTTTTAGAAATAATATGGGAAAATGCTTCACAAGAATTAAAAAATGAAATGATTGATATTATAAGAAAAAGAGTACAAAAAGGACTAGAGGAAGATCTCTAGTCTTTTATTCTTGCTTAGTTGGTGCATGTACTTTTCCAACAAACCATATTTCTCCGTTATCTTTATTACGAACTAGATACATATAAGGTCTATTAAATGATATTTCTATTTCTTCAACTGGTACTTGGAATTGATAATCCCAACAACTACTTTCTTTTTTTATTTTAGATGACGAATATTCAGCTGCTTTAAGTCCTTCATTTGAAAATTCAATACCTGAACTATGTAATGCATCAGAGATATAAGAACCATCTTTACTAGTCATTTTTGATATATTTGCTTTTTCTTTATCAAATACATCAGTTATTTTTAATTTATTTAAACTGCTTTTCATATCAACTGAATAATTATATTTAAATAATGGTAATTCTACACGAATCTTTGTAATAAGCTCTGATTTAAAATTTTCTTTTTTAATTTCCTTCAATTTTGTTATTATTTTTTGAATACTTTTTGAATCACTTTCATCAATATATTCACTAAGTAGTAGTTTTTTAGGCATAATTGCAATATATTGAAGCTTTATACCATCAACTTCTTCTAAATCCTTAGCAAAAGCTGCTACATCATCATCGTTATAAATATAAAAATCAGTAGAACTTTCAACTACACCATAATTATTTTTTAAATCTTCATAATATGTATTAACTATTTCTTGAATATCCCCACAACTACCACCAGTATCTAAAAATTGTTGATACTGTTCTGTAAGAGTTTTTTTAATCTTATCTTCTCCTAAATCTTTAATAATATCATAATTACTTATAGTTGCTCCTACAGAAACAGATTGAGTTTCACCATTTCCTTCAAATTTTATATTAGGATACTGATTGTCACTTATCGGTTCAATAAAATCACTATAGTTTTCATGTTTTAAATAAACATCATATAGCTTACTAGGCAGACTATCCTCTGCATATTGAAGCAAATTTTTCCAATTCATATCGATAGCTAATGAATTAAATAAAATATAATTACTATTCTTTACTTTTTGATCAGTAGTTATTTTGTCAAGTAAATCAAATGTATTGCTACGAGCCCAATCATTAATACCCGAAGAATTATCAAAACTATCAGCAACTATATCCGTATTAAACTTATCTTTTAAAGCACTTTTATAGTCATTTTTAAGATCTTTTTCATGACTACTCTTTACAAACATTGCATTAGCAAAATTCATATGTTGATTACTTTCATAAAGCTTTGGTTTATATCCATTAATTATATAATCTATTTGTTCTTTTGTTTGGCCTTCAGCACCTTCTGAAAGAATACCTAATGCATATTTTATAGCTAATGGACTATATAATTGATTTTCTTCATTATTATTTGCTTTTAAAAAATACAAATCAAAATTTTCAAAAGTTTTTCCACTTACACGATAACTTTCAAATTCTTCTTTTAATCTAGCTGCTTCTAATTCTTCTTCAGTAGGTTCTCTTAAAAAGACTGAATAAATCATTATTGAAATTAATATTACCAGTAACATACAAATTACTGCTATTGCTTTTTGACGCTTAGTCATATTCTTTGCTTTTTCTACAACAGTTTGAGATGAATTTGCTGGCATTTGATTGACATTAGGTACTTGTGGTACTACTTGACTAGAGTTTCCCACAACTTGTGCAATTTCATCCATTGAAACTACTTTGGGTTCACTTGTTGCTTGCTGATTCTTATTTTTATCATCTGTATCCATCTAGCACCACTCTCCCTATCATAATAATACCAAAATTACATACAAAAAAAAAGACGAAAAATACCGTCTTTTACAATAAGTTTACTTTATATGTTTAACTAATTCATTCATCTTTTTTATTTTAACATATTCATTACTATGAACATCTTTTTTATCATATAAAACAGCATCTATACCATGAGTCATTGGAGCATCATAATCTTTATAAATGTTATCTCCCACTATTAAACATTCTCTAATATCATAATCACCAATACTTCTCATATAAGCTTCTGAATGAGGTTTTAATTGATATTCTCCAGTATATATTTCATCAAAATAATCATATATTCCTGCATTCTTTAATCTAGATATTTGAGATCTTCCATACCAATTTGTTAAAACAACTAAACTCTTATCTTTACTCTTTAATTCTTCTAAAGTTTCTATTACTCCTTCTTCCATAGTATCAGCTTCATGCATCATAGTATTTTTCCATGCTTTTATTATTTCTGGAGTAAATATTAATCCACTTCTTTCAGTTAAAAAATTACTTAATTTTTCATCTTCATAAGTAGAATTAATAGCTTCATACTCATCAAGTAAATGAGCGATAACAGTCATAAGATATTCTGTTTCTTCCTTAAAAAAAGGTTCAAAAACTGCTGTTTCTACTAATCTATAATTACAAGTTAATAAAGTACAATCTAAATCAAATATAATTCTATTTTTTTTCATAAAACCACCCTGTTCACAAGTAATAAGATTATACCATATTATATGTAGTCAAACAATAAAAAATTACTTACTAAACTGTAAGTAATTCTTGTTCTTTTTCTTTTAATAGGGATTCTATTTTCTTATTATATTCATTTACTAAATCTTGAATATCTTTTTCCATACCTTTTTCTTCATCTTCAGGTAAATCAGCTTTCTTTAAATCTTCTAAAGCATCTCTTCTATTATTACGTACTGATACTTTAGCATCTTCAGCAAGTGCCTTCACTTGTTTAGCTAATTCTTTTCTTCTTTCTTCAGTAAGCTCAGGGATAACAATACGAATTGTTTCACCATCATTTCCTGGATTATAACCCAAATTAGAAGCTAAAATTGCTTTTTCAATATTATTTAAAGCTCCTTTATCAAAAGGTTTTATTAATAATTGTCTTGCTTCTGGTACTGAAATAGTTGCTAACTGTTTTAGTGGAGTCATAACGCCATAATATTCAACATTAACACCATCCAAACTAGATGGATTAGCTCTACCAGCACGTACAGTCGCAAAACGTTTTTCTAAATTTTCAATTGTTTTATCCATTTTTTCAGTGGCTTCTAAAATAATCATATCACTATCCATTAATCATCTCTCCTTAGATTAATTATATTATATTAGTTAAATAAAATAAAGTAATATCTTAATAAGTACATACAAATATAATAATTCCAATTACAAATATTAATAATAAAGTAAATATTATGAATAATGCAATTGTTAAATTACGTAATAATCTATTACTAATATCATCTAATTTATTAGCAGTTTCTTCTTTACCCTCAACAACATCAGAAATTAAAACATCATGTACATCATTTACTTCTTTAACATAAGTTATATCATCTACTACATCATTTACACGATCATATAAATTACGAATTTCATCTTCTAATTTATTTAATTTTATAGTAGATTCACTAACTTCTTCATTTTCCTCGACTAATTCTTCTTTTTCTTCAATAACTGTTTCTTGTTCTTGAGAAGTTTCTTCTACTGGTTGTTCTACTGGTTTTATTTCTTCAGGTACTATTGCAACATGTTTTGGTTTTTCTTCAAGTTCTTCTTCTACCTTTACATGTTTACCAATTAATTCTTCTGGTTCTTCTACTACCGGTATTTCTTTAATACTTTCATCTAAATTTTCTTTAACTGAAACCGGTATTTCTACTCTTTTAACTTCTGTTCTTTCCTCTACTACAATTGGTGTAGTAACAGTAGATTCAGGTCTTTCTTCTACTACGATAGTTTCTTTTTTTTCTACAACTTTTTTAGGCTGTTGTTTTTTATTAGTAGTAGTCTTCTTTTTAGTACTAGCAGTCTTCTTTTTAGCTTGTGTTTTAGGCTTACTACTTGAAGTTTTCTTTTTAGCTTGAGTACTTGTACTTTTTTTCTTAGGTGTAGATGTCGTACTACTTTTAGTTGTTGTAGTTTTTGATGTGCTTTTACTAGTAGTTTTTTTCTTATTATGTGTTTTAGAATTACTCTTCTTTTTAGTACTAGTTGTCTTCTTATTAGTAGCTTCTTTTACCTTGTCTTGTAATTCTTTTTTACTAATAGTAGGTACTTTTTCAGTATCTGCTTTTTTAGTAGCTTTATCCAATTCATTCAATTGTTTATCAATCTTTTTAATTGCATTACTAGAACTCTTCTTTGCCACTATAATCATCCCCTTATTTGCGACTTATTATATCAAATATGCCAGAAAAAACAAGTTATTTTAGTCTTTTCTAGTTAAATATATCATTATATTCTAAAATTTCAACTTTTCCCTTTTTCTTTTTTACATCATATGTAATTTCTAAGTATTCTGCATCTTTCTCACTAACCTTTTCACCAGAAATATTAAATACATAGTAAATTACATCAGAAGAACTTGTATATCTTATTTTATTTGATACTTTTACTTCTCCATAATCAAATAATTCTTTACCGTCTGGCTTAACCATCTTAATACTTTTTTCATCTTTAATTAAAGCATATTTGCCATCTACTATACCATATACTTTATCATAATTTTTTAAATATTCTTTATTATTAAAATCTAAAATATGAGCATTATTATTCTTATCTGTTGTTAACAAATAATCTCCACTTCTAGATATAGCATTATATATTACAGGTATTATTTCCTTGCCTGTTTTATAATTAATTATTCCAAAGCTTTCACCATCAAATACTTTTACAGCATCAAGATCAATTGTTTTAACATCTATTTTTTTTGTACTTCCATCTCTAGGATCAATCATTTTATATTCATGATTAACTACTCTTTCTCTTGTTGCTAAATTATAGATTCCCCATAAACCATTCATTTCAACAGCTACATAACTTGAATCTAGTTCACCTTCATTTTCAATAGGTAAAATATTAGTATAATTAAGTGGATTTAAAGCCTTAGTATCAGTTTTATAATTAATCATATGAACACTATATGATTTATCAAGGTAATATACATAATCCGAACTTTCATTCAATAAATTCAAATCACTATAATCACCAGCAATGCTAAAACCATATATATCATATTTATCTTTATTATCTGGTTCTTTAAAAGTTGCCTTATTAGTTTCTTTATTAACATAAACTTTTATTTTTCCATCATCTTGTTCAGGAACAACTTCTTCTTGTTTTTTACCATAAGAATATCTAGTCTTTGTTTTATTAATAGTACATTTATTCAAATACACTTCTCTATTATCATATATTTCATGTTCACTACACACTACATCATAATCAAAATCAACTAATCTAATTGCATCATCATATTTTAATAAAACTTTTTGTTGTGCATAATAACCAGCAATTACTTTCTTTAATTCATTACCATAATCTTCAATTATTTCTTTTTGCTCACTACTGCTTAATTTTTCTTCTACATCAGTTTCGATATTTTTATTTTTATGAAGAACTAAAAACAGAATAATTACTATTAAAAGAAAAGTTCCTACAATAGAGCAAATAATAATTATTTTTTTCTTTTTACTCATTTTTTCCTTTGGTTCTTCTTCTAAGTTTTCCTGTTCTTCTAATCTTTCAACACGAGTCTTTTTTTCTTCAGATTCCTCTAATCTACTAACTCTAGTTTCTTTTTTTTGTTCTTCTTCATCTTTCTCTTCAACGATAGTATCATCTATATCATCAATCTTATCAATTCTTTTAGTGTCCCCTTCTTTAATATCATCATATGCATATTTACGATCAATAAATACTTCTCTACCTTCTTCTTCAATTTCAGAAGAATCATCAATCTCTTTTTGCAAAAGACTATTTATTTGCTTATCTAATTTATCGATATCTTCTTTATTATCCATAAGATCACCCACTCTTACGCTTAAATTATATCATGAAAGCAATCAAAAAAGTGTACGTATATGTACACTTTACAAAACCTTTTACAAATGTTTACACATTCATTTGAGCTGCTACTTCTTCAGCAAAGTTTTCTTGTTTCTTTTCAATTCCTTCACCTACTGAGTAACGAACCATAGAAACGATTTCTCCACCAGCATTTTTAACATAATTTTTAACATTAAGACTTGAATCTTTAATAAAGTCTTGTTCTTCTAAACAAATTTCTTTAAAGAATTTATTAAGTCTACCTGTAGCCATTTTATCTAGAATTTCTTCAGATTTCTTAGCATTCTTTTCATCATTTTTCATTTCACTCTTAATCATTTCTTTTTCATGATCAATCATATCTTGTGGAACTAATTCTCTTCTAACAGCAACTGGATTCATAGCAGAAACTTGCATAGCAACATCTTTAGCAACATCCATATCTGCTCCTTTTACTACTACTATAGAAGTGATTTTTCCACCCATATGTGAATAAATACCAAATACTTCATCATCACTCTTTACAATTCTTTCGAAACGTCTAAATGAAATTTTTTCTCCAATTGTAGCTGTAGCTTCAACTATTCTTTCAGAAATTGTCTTTCCATCCTCTAATTTAACTTCCTTTGCTTCTTCATAATCTTTACAATTACTATTCATTAAAGCTTCTTTTAATTCCTTAATTAATTCATGGAATTTTTCATTCTTTGTAACGAAATCAGTTTCACAATTTACTTCAAAAATAATTGCTTCATTATTATTACTTGCAGCTTCAGTTAATCCCTCAGCAGCAATTCTTGATTCTTTCTTTGCTGCCTTTGCAATTCCCTTTTCTCTTAGCCAATCAACAGCCTTATCCATATTTCCTTCACAAGCCTCTAATGCTTTTTTACAATCCATCATACCTGCGCCTGTTTTTTCTCTTAATTCTTTAACATCACTTGCACTAAACATATTAATCCTCCTCTTTATATTTTTATATAAGAAAAGAGATGATAATAATCAATTATAAACTATTAATTATATTCATCCCTTCCCCTTTTATTTTTACTTTTTTAAAGCGTCTACTAAATCTGCTTTCTTCATTGTTGAATAACCTTTAATTCCTAATTCTTTAGCTTTTGCTTTTAAGTCTGCTAAAGTTAAGCTAGCTAAATCTTCAACTTCTTCTTTCTTTGCAGCTTTTTTAGCTTTTACTTCTTTCTTAACTTCTTCAACCTTTTCTTTTACTTCTTTTTTAATTTCTTCTTTTTTCTCTTTAATTTCTTCTACTTTTTCAGCAACTTCTTCTTTCTTTGCTGCTCTCTTAGTTTTCTTTTCTTCTTTAGTTTCCTCAGTTGTTTCTACTTCTTCACCTTTTGCTTTATCATCTTCACTAATATAATCAATTACTTCACTACCATTAACTTCAGCAATTGCATTAGTTAAAACACCAATTAGTAATTTAACAGAACGAACAGCATCATCATTTCCAGGAATTACATAATCAACCATATCTGGATCACAGTTAGTATCTACGATACCAAATACAGGAATACCTAAAATACGAGCTTCTTTAATAGCGATTTCTTCTTTACGAGGATCTACTATTACCATAGCTTGAGGCATTCTCTTCATTTCACGAATTCCTCTTAAGTTTCTATTTAATTTTTCATATTCTTTTTTTATTTGGATAACTTCTTTTTTAGGTAAAGCTTCAAAAGTACCATCAGTTTCCATAGTTTCAATTTCTTCCATTCTTCTAATTCTTGAACGGATAGTCTTAAAGTTAGTTAAAGTTCCACCTAACCATCTTTCATTTACAAAGTACATTCCAGTTCTTGTAGCACATTCTTCAGCAGCTTCTTGAGCTTGTTTCTTAGTACCTACAAATAGAACCTTTCCTTCTTTTTCAGCAATAGCTTTCATTGCTTCATAAGCTTCTTCTAACTTCTTAACAGTTTTTTGTAAATCGATAATATAAATATCATCTCTTGTAGTGAAGATATATTCCTTCATCTTAGGATTCCATCTTCTCTTTTGATGTCCAAATTGAACACCAGCTTCTAATAAATAATTCATTGATACAACAGTCATTTTTTAATCTCCTTTTCGTTTTAATCTTCTATTAGTTTCTAAAACCTATCACCCTAAGGCACTAGATAAGTAAATTCACTAATATGTTTATTTTTCTAAAGCTTCAATAATTTCAGCTTTCTTTAATCCAGTTACACTAATTTTCTTTTTAGCAGCAACTTCTTTTAATTCAGCTACTGTCATTTTAGAATAGTCAACCTTTTCTTCTTTCTTTTCTACTTTTTTAGTTTCTTTCTTGTCTTCCTTCTTAGCTGTTTCTTTCTTAGTTGTAGTTTTCTTTGCACCGATAGTTACTTCATTACCAGTAACTTCAGTAGCAGGTTTAATCTTACCAGCTTTTCCATCTTTAGCAACTTTTACTAATTCAGCAAATGCTTTTGGATCATTAATAGCGATTTCACTTAACATCTTTCTATTAACTTCTACACCAGCTTTATTTAAACCTTCAATAAATCTAGAATAAGAAATATCATTTAATCTACAAGCAGCATTAATTCTTGTAATCCATAATTTTCTGAAATCTCTTTTCTTTTGTCTTCTATCTCTAAAAGCATATTGTCCAGAATGCATTAATTGTTCTTTAGCTGTTTTGTATAATCTATGTTTACTTCCGAAATAGCCTTTAGCTTCTTTTAGTACTTTCTTATGACGAGCTTTTGTAACTGCTCCATTTCTAACTCTTGCCATGTCTCTTCATCCTCCTTCTAGATTAAATTATGTTCTTTAATCTATTTTGATCTGCCTTACTAAGGTTAGATCCCTTTCTACAGCTTCTATTATAGCTTGCACTTTTAGCACCAGTATTGTGTCTACTTCCCGGTTTACCAATTTTAATATCATTTTTACGTTTTTTGAATACTTTTGCAGTACCTTTATGTGTTTTAATCTTTGGCATTTTATTTCCTCCTACTTCTTTATTTTTTTGGTATCAATAACATAGTCATAGTTCTACCATCTAACTTAGGACTTTGTTCTACATCTGCATAATCTTTTACTCTGTCGGCAAAACGTTCAAGAACTTCTTTACCTAATTCAGTATGAGCCATTTGACGTCCCTTAAAACGAACTGTAAGCTTAATCTTATCACCTTTTTCAAGATACTTAGTTGCATTTCTAAGCTTAGTTTCAAAGTCTCCTACATCAATAACAGGTGATAAACGATATTCCTTTAATTCACTCATATTAGCTTTTTGTTTCTTTAAAGCTTCTTTAGCTTTCTTTTGTCTTTCGTAACGGTATTTATTATAATCCATTACTTTACATACAGGTGGATTAGCATTAGGGCTAATTAAAACCAAATCTAAAGCAGCATAACTAGCTAAAGTTAATGCATCACTAATAGACTTAACTCCCACTTGTTCTCCATTAGGTCCTATTACTAAAACCTCTGGAACTTTAATTTGATCGTTAATCAACATGTTATTATTATCCTTTGCGATACTTAACACCTCCATAATAATAAGAAAAGCAGATATAAAATTTATATCCACTTAAAAACCACAATAAAATAATATTTTACTTTTTTTGGCTTTTTACCTATCGCTATTCGCAGATCAGGTGGATATAAATCACTTTCCTATTTTTCTTGACTAGTAATATTTTATGCAAAATATTATTATTTGTCAACACTTTTATTTGTTTTTATTATTCTTTTTCTTCTTATCTTTATTGAATCCTGTAAGTGATAAATAGTATTGATAAATATCATCTCTCTTTACCACTTGCTTATTCTTAATCAAATTATTTCTAAAATTAATAAATCTTCTAAAGAAAGTATCAACATAATCATATTCTTTATTGATATTAGCTTTTATTTTAGAATCACTATTAATATCAAAATCAACTTCTCTACGAGTAGTAAATTCAGGAAAAGTAGCAATATGACAATATTTAGGATTGATTACATATTCTTCTTTATTTTTACCATCAAATTTAGTAGTTTCAATTAATGCTTGCTCTACTTCTTCTTTTGGACATACTACTACTGAAAGAAATTTCTTATCCATTCCTTCTTCTTTTAATGTAACAGGTACATAAATAATTTCACATTCTTTTCCAGTTCCATATTCACATAATTCTTTACTAATAGTAATAACATCAATAAAAGGTATTTTATTATTAATT
>JAFWGF010000021.1 GCA_017512495.1 Bacilli bacterium | reverse complement strand
TGGAAATACTTTTGCAAACTTTGTATCTTCTGCAGGTAAAACTGTTAATAGAGTTATGGATGGTGTTCATACAGGACATGATATGGTTAATGTAATCAAGAAAGAAAATAACTTTATTAAATGGTTATTAAGATTCCTTGGAGTTATTCTTATCTCTGTTGGTATTGGAGCTATTCTAAAGCCTATCAGTGCTATTGCAAGTTACATACCTTTACTTGGAAGTGTTGTAGGTGCTGCTGTTGGACTAGTTTCCCTATTATTAGGTTTAGCTTTAAGCTTTGTCATAATTGCAATTGCTTGGATTAGATGGAGACCAGTTCTTGGTATTAGCTTACTAGTTGGAGCTGGAGTACTTATAGTACTATTAGTAATGAGAAGTAAGAAAACAAAGCCTACTGAAGCACCAGTACAAGAACAAACTACACAACAATAAAAAAGAGATTAAATCTCTTTTTTTGTATACTTACATTTAGGAAAATTTCTACATCCATAGAACTCTCCATATTTACCAGTTCTTTTAATTAGTTCTCCGCCACAATTAGGACAAACAGAATCATTTAAATAAAACATATCTTCATAATTAACTTCTTTTGATACATTTCTAGCTTTAAATGCTTCAGCTAGATCTTTCATTCTCTTTTTACCATCCCTGTCTATAAGCTGTACCTGTTGGACATCATTCTTGATATAAGAAACCAATTCATCAGATCTAATAATTCTATCTTTAATCTCTTTAGGAGCATACCTATTATGCATAATAGCAGAATTATTGGAAAAAACTACAATTGGAACATAATAATTATTAAAAGATTTTTCACTAAATAATAACTCATATATTATGTTTGCTTTATTATTATTAACTATTTTTAGTAATACCTCACGATGTCTTTCTGATTGCCTTAAGGGAGATTCAATAGCCTCTTTTTTACCATTATATTTTCTAATAAATTGACCATTACTATCTATAGTAATTTCTCCTATCATATTCTTGCATTCAATCAAATAGCATTTAACGGGAGTAATTACTATATAATCTATTTGAGCTTTTAAATCTTCATATTCCAAATTAATATCATGCAAGACATACATACCAACATTAGCATTCTTTAAACAAAACTCTATTTCTTTTTCTCCTTTTAATCCATACTCTGCTATCTTCAATTGATTTGATATATCTTTATTATTAGGATACTTTACACTTAGCTCCCTTAACTTATTAACTTTATTTTCTAATTCACTATCTTCTTTTAAGAAAACTGTCTCTGTAAATTTATTAAATAATGACATCTTATCACCTATTAGAATTATAACATAAAAAAAGAAGCTACTTAATAGTTTCCTTAATTTCTTCAAATTCATATTGTGAATATGCACACAACAATACACTTATATCGTAATCTTTATTATCTTCTATAAATTTATTATAAGCTTTTAAACATTGTTCTCTCGAATTACTAGCTGGATTAGACTGATTTCCACCAAATATACCTGAACTTATTAATGGAAAAGCTATACTATGTAAATTATTATCTTTTAATACTTGTAGTGAATTATAATAAGCGTCAAATAATTTATCATATGCATTAGGTGTTCTATTAAAATCAGGTCCTACCGCATGAATAATATACCTACAATTATCCATGTTAAATGATTCTGTTATTACCGCATCCCCATCATTTAATGGAGTCTCAATCTTACTACAAGCTTCATTTAATTCTCGATAACCAGCTCTTTTAAATAATTCACCACAAATACCTGAACCTGATGCTAGGTATTTATTAGCAGCATTTACAACAGCATCTACTTTTTGATCAGCACATGAACCATGAATTATACTTATACTCATCTATGTCTCCTATAATTATTTTCTTCTTCGTTTTCATTTTCGTCTTCATCATCTTCTTGTTCTTCTTTTAAACCAAAGAATTCATCTACCTGATCAGTTACGACTAAATATTCTATTAAATCATCTATATTCATAGCCTTATTATCACCTACTTAAAATACAAATATTTTAATCCTAGTTTTTTATATATAATACTAGCTTTAGGAAGACTAAATAACTCTGTAAATACTAAATTATATATTTCATCTAATAAGAAAATGCTACATAGTATTATACTTACTATATAAACCATATCTGAATACTTACTCTTCACTAGTTTTGTTAATATTGGAATTAATATATAAATTAAGAATAAAGCAGAAAAACCAAATATTAAAACACTTCTTAAGCATACATAACCATTTATATTACCAAAGCTTAAAATTTCTTGATTATAGTCCCAGCACTTTATCCAATGTAATTTACCATATAGAATATATCCAGAAATATATTCTAATACACCTGTAGAAATTACACTTATTAAGAATACTTGAATGGGATGTTTCTTTCTTTTATATGTTAAAAATAAAATCAAGAAAGCTCCATAAGCATAAATATTAATCCATGGTAAGAAGTTACCACCTCTCATATAAAAAGTTTTCATGCCACTATTAAAAAAATAAAATATAAATTCATATAACCAACCAAATATTCCAGAAATTACTATAACTAAGCAAATCAAACTAATTAATTGTTTCTTATCTAGTTTTAAATCTTTAAACATATAGGTATCTCCTAAAAATAACTAAAATTAAATAATAAAGTAATTAATATCATAACATAAAAAACTAATTTAACAATTGGAAAAGCATTTATTTTTCCTTTTAGTTTAAATAATACTGAAGCTATTGAAATAATAGTAAATCCTAAAGCTATTATAAAAAACACTTTACTATTAGCATTTAATATAGCATAGGCAGTTATTCCTTGAACAATGCCCACTATAAAAGTAACCAATCCCATTTTTTTTGCAAAATCAATTACCTTTTCTTCAGTATCTAATGTTTCAACAAATTCATCTGATAATTCTATAGGATTTAGTTTTCTAATACCAAGCATATAAAGCATTCCTGTAGCAATACTAAAAATAAATAAAATACTATAAAACACCCCTGATAATAATAATGGTATATTATTAATCATATTCCCTCCTAATGATGATGGTGATGATGCTCTTCACTATGTAATATTGGATTACATTCAGTTTCATCACACGCTTCATCTTCTGTTTCTAAAATAGCATGACAAATATTATGTTCTTCTAATTCTTCTCTTACTAATTTCTTTACTTTAGATATATCCTTTACTTTGGTAACTATATGCATAGTAGCATAATTATTATATCCATCAATACTCCAAACATGAATATGATGAATATCATCGATACCTTTAATCTCTAATAAGTGCTTCTTGAGATGTTCTAAATTAACATTACTAGGTGTTTTTTCTAAGAATATATCTAATACTTGTTTTAAGTTTTTTAACGAATTAATTAATATAAATAGAGCTACTCCTATACTCATCAGTGAATCTAGTATTCTAATATCAGTAAAATTCATTATGATAGCTCCAATTAAAACTATAATCCATCCTAATACATCTTCTAACATATGTAAGTTTACAGATTTTTGATTAATAGAATCCCCTTCTCTAGTAACATAAGCAGCTATGCAATTTAAAATAACTCCTAATATAGCAAAAATAATCATTCCACTATAATTAACTTCTACTGGATTAAAAATTCTTTTTACTGCACCTATTATAACCAAGATAGATCCTACTAAAAGAATAGTAGTTGTAATAACTCCACCTAAAACAGAAAATCTAACATACCCATACGTATATTTATCATCAGCTTTCTTTTTACTTTTTCTTTCTAGAAAATAAGATATACCTATTGATAAAGCATCTCCAAAGTCATGAATAGAATCTGAAAGAATTGCGACTGAATTAGTTAAAAAACCTCCAAAGAATTCTAGGATTGAAAACAACAAATTTAAGATAAAAGCTATTAAAATATTCTTTTCTGTTTTCACATAATCACCCTCTATATAATTATATCATGAAAAAAAAGAAACACTTAATCATTTTCGATTAAGTGTAAATTAATCTTTCTTTTTACCAAAAAATTTATGAATTAATGTGTCAAGTTCTACTACATCAATCGGTTTAGCTAAATAATCATCAAAACCTTCCTCTAAATACATATCTCTAGATCCAGTAAAAGTATTAGCTGTTAAAGCCACTAATGGTGGTGTTTGATAATCTTGTAATTTCTTTATTATCTGCATTGCCTCAATTCCGCTCATTTCAGGCATAATATGATCTAATAAAATCATATCGTATTTTTCACCCTTTTTATACTTGAAAACACATTCTCTTCCATTTTGACAAGTATCAATTTTAAATCCATAGCGTTCAAATAATCTTTTAGTAACTTCAAGATTCAAATGATCATCTTCTACGATTAGAATTCTATAATTTGAGCAATCTATTTTTTTGTTTCCTTCTGCTGCATAAGCTATTTCTGCTTCTTTAACACTTCCAATAGTTGTTTCAGCATCAACAACTTTTTGTGGAATTTCTATATAGAAAGTTGTTCCTGCTCCATAGATACTATCAAACCAAATTTTTCCTTCTAGTAAATCAACATAATTCTTTGCTATAGTAAGACCTACTCCAGTACCTTCTGCTCCACTTGAAACAGCTTCCTCAAGTCTAATATTCTTCTGGAACACTTTATCATAATCCTCTTCTTTAATTCCAAAACCAGTATCGATAACTGTAAATTTTAAAATAGTTTTTGAGTTTTTTACTTCTTGTGTTACAGATATATTAACTTTTCCAACTTCTGTATATTTTATAGCATTAGATACTACATTATTTAATATTTGAGATATTTTAGCTGAATCTCCATATAAATTATTTGGAATTGAATTATCTACTTTTAATATTACTTTTACTTTTTCTGAAGTTAGTTTTTCTCGAATAGTACCAACTAAATTATTCAATATACTAATTAATGAATAATTGCCTTCAGTTAAAGCTCCATTCTCTCCTTCAACATTAGAAATATCTAAAGTATTATTCATTATTTCCAAAAAGTTTTTACTTGCTGCCTCAATTTGTTGAATATTATCATGTAATTTAGCTGAATCACTATCTTCATTCAATATATTTCCACTTATTGTAGTTATTGTACTAATTGGAGATACCATTTCTTTAGAAACATTAGATAAGAAATCAAATTTAGTACGATTAGCATTATCAATTTCTTTTGTTAAAGAATCTATAGTTTCAACCATTTCTAAGTCTGGATTTTCAAGAATAAAGTATAAACCTAAGACATATATAGCTGAAACAATACCCATAATAGCTATATCTGTAAATACTGGTTGACAGAATAAAATTACAAGCATCAAGCTAAATAACCAAACAAGACTTGCTTTTTCAGAAAAGTCAATCTTTTTCTTACTAATAAAAAGTATAATAATAATTGTTTCAAGAGTAGTAATTACACAATATGCTATAGTAGCATAAAATGCAGGGCCTCCAAAAGCCAAGCTATATGTTTCTTTTGTTACGTGTGTATATGGTAAAAAGAAATGTACTACTACAAAAATTATAGTAAATATAAAGTGTGGTAAAAGTTTTTTCTTATTACCAGTAAATATTTCTTCACGTAACATTGCCCATAAATTATTGTACTGTGATTCATTAACAGCAGCATAATAATAGAATAAGATAAATGAGAAATATGCAATCATACTTAAATCTCTTAATTGAAGGACAATACAGCATACATTGAATGGTAAATCTAATCCAAATGCAAACATAATAAGATGCTCGAAAACTAGTATGCATGTATTAGCAATAATCAAAACTGCATATGCTTTATGTTGTGCCTTAGTACTAATCTTAGGTTTTGAAAAGTATAATACATCTACCATTGCAATAACAATCAATGCTCCGATTGTTAAAACATATCTAGAATACATGATATTAAACATGAGCAACACCTCCTTCTTCTACAGAAGTTCCTGTTTTTTCTTCTGTCGATTCTTCAGTAGGTTTCTTCTCTTCTTCCTCTGATTTTTCATCAGTATCAGCTTTACTCATATTTTGATCAATAATTAAATGATACTTTGTTCCTACACCTTTTTCTTTAGTTATGTCTAATTTTCCTTCTAAAGCACTTGCCAAAGCTCTAATAATTAAGATGTTTAATGTTTCACTTGTTAATTTGTTTTCAGATTCATCTATTTCTTCATCACTAGAATTATCAAATAAACCTTGTCTAGGATCTATTCCTGGAGTTGAAACTAAGAATTCAAATCTAAATACATCTTCATTCTTTTTTTGATTACCATTTACGCTTAAAGTAATTTGACCAGATCTTGTGTATGAAATAGCATTATGAATAATATTATAAAGAATTTTTGATATTTTAGCTGAATCACCATATAGTTTTCTAGGTATAGAATCACTAATACTATAATCAAAACTGATATTATTGTTTTTTGTTTCATTTAAAATATCAAGATTTAAATCAAGGAATATTTCCTTAGGATCATATTCTTTTTCAATAACTTTTTCCTTACCAGAAATAAGAGATGAATAATCAGTTATACTATTTATCAAAGCTAATAATGATGTAGATACGGTATGAATATTTGTCATATCGTCTTTTACACCATCTTTTGTTAATTGTTCTTCTTCTAAAAGTAATTGACTAAGTCCTAAAATAGTATTCATTGGAGAACGTAATTCATGTGACATGTTTGCAAGAAATTCTTTTTGTGACTTAGTTGCACTTTCAGCAGCTTTTCTTTTTTGTTGGGTAGTATCCAAAAGTTTATAGTCTTGATTTTCAAGAGTAAAGAATATACCTAACCCATAAATAGTTAATTGGAATGTTTCAACATTAATATCAATACCTGTAATTAATCTATATATTAATAGTGCACAAATAACAACTAATGAAGTTATGATTGGGTACAAATCTCGCTTAGTAAGATTCGGATTTCTAAAATATAATACAGCAACGAAAATTGCGATTGAAATTAATGTATATAAAACTGTTAAAGTGATTGGTAAACTTTTAAATGTATAAACACCATATTGTGGAAAAATATGAACTGGCATTGTAAATATCATGATACCCAAAGTTAATTCAATAATACCAATAATTGCATAAAAGAGATATTTTCTGTTTGATTTTTTCTGTGTTGGGTCCTCTTCTTTAAGAGCTGTTCTATAAGAAATCGTAAACATCCAAGAAGTAGTAGTAGCCAACAATATTGAAAGAGAGTACAAATAATACAATGACTTTGCGTATGGCCCATTTTCTCCAACGTTTAAGAAATATAATACATAAATTATTTCTACTATACTCATGATAACTATAGAAGTTAAATATGAAATAAACAAACGGTTTTTAGTTTCTAGTTTCCCTTCACGATGCTTTAAAAAATATGAGAACATAATACATAAACATATAGAAATAGAACATACTGAAAACCCTGCATTTACAGAAAACAACAACACCTTGTCCACACTAATCAATCCTCCCTATCATAAATATGATAACATAACATCTACTTTTTTTCTACAAGATTTTTATAATTTACAGTCTATTAATAAATTTTTTTCTAAAAAAAGGCATTATCTTACGATAACACCTTTAGTTTA
>JAFWGF010000020.1 GCA_017512495.1 Bacilli bacterium | reverse complement strand
TGGTACATAATCTCCTTCTAATAGTGTAATTGGATATTTATAATTAACTAATGAAATCAATTTCTTTATTTCTTCAATTCGCTTTTCATACTCTTCTTTATCAGTAATATTAGGATTGTAATAAAGAATAGTTATTTCAAAGAAATTACTTAATCTTTCTAATACTGCAGATGAACAAGGCGCACAACAAGCATGTAATAATAATTTGCTTCCTTCTTTTAAATTACTCATTTGCTTTTCCATTTCTAAATCATAGTTCATCTAACCACTCCTTTAATAATTATACCACAAAAAAAAGATTACTCATCGTAATCTTCTTCTATTTCTTCTTCAAGTTCTTCATAATCAATATATTCATCTGGACTAGCACATTGATATTCAATCATTTCTCCCCATGTATCTTTTCTAACAGTACGAGAACATTTATAATCTTTTGGAGCTATTTCAGTATAAATTAATTCATCAGTTCTAGCATCGTATTCTACATATTTACCATTAAGAATCATTACTTTATCTCTATGACGAATTACTTTAGTAGTATTTTCTTCAGTAGATTTTTCTAATAAATATAATTTTTCCAAATTAGTAATTAATGTATTAATATTTTCAGAATTAGCTTTAATAGTTAAACTATTAATTCCACTATCTAAATGATCTACATTTATTTTATTGTCCTTTAAATCATCAATAAATATTTTATAATTCTTTTTATAATCACCTTTAAATTCTCCATATACTTTATAAACATTTAATTTATCTTCTTCATCTTGTTTATTCTTTAAATCTTTAATATTGTGATCATAAGTTACTTCTAATTGAATAGAGTCTCCCGGAATTGTTTCATCTACTACAAAACTATATTCTCTTAAATCATTACTCATTACTACTAAATCTTGTTGAACAGGAATAGTTACTTTTTCAATAGTTACATCTTTACTATCTTCTCTCTTGATAATATCAAAATTCTTTATTGATAAAGCACATACTCCAATACCTACTCCAAATGTTACTAAAGAAGCAATAAATATTATTACAAATACTTTTATATTAATTTTTTTAGAAATAATAAAGTAGATACATAATAACAAGAATAATACTGTTATAGTAGCACCTGCACCTAATGATAAAGTACTTCCTACAAATATCATATTAGTTGGAATAAAAGCTAAAGATATAACAAATGCAATTACTAATCCAATAAGTGCGAATACTGTGCTAAATGCAATCCAGAACACTATAAACTTAATAAAGAATAAAACTATTTTAGATAATACACTCAAGAATGCAAAAGGTTTATCTTTTTCATCTCTAATTACTACTCTTTCTGCTGTTTTTACTTCCGTCTTGTTATTAGAATCTTTCTTATTAGGTTTTTCTTCTTTCTCTGTCTCTTCATAATAATTTAAATATCTAATCTTAAATGTATGTACTAATGCTATTACGGCAACTACAAACCATAATATATTAAATATGCTTCTTAGAACATTCTGGATTATATCAGCAACTTTCGGACCAAAGAAATCAAATAGATTAGCAATAATACTACTAGTAATACCACATACTCCTAATCCAACTAACCATAATAGAAAAGCAATTATAGCCATTTCAATTACACATTTTAATCCAGTAGAGAATTTCATATGAGAAAACATATTAATTGTTTTAGTAATAAACTCTAATAATGAATCCCATACTTCATTAAGATTATTCTTATTCTTCCTTAATGCCCCTTCTACATCAGTAACCTTATCATTAATAAGATCATCCATTGAACAGTCAAATAAATTACATATTTGAACTATCTTATCTGTTTCAGGATAAGTATTATTACTTTCCCATTTTGAGACACTTTGTCTCGATACTCCTAACTTTTCAGCTAGTTCTTCTTGGCTTAAGCCATTCTTTTTTCTTAGAACTATTAATTTGTCACCAAATTTCATTCTATCACCTTCCTTGTAACTAAAATTTTACATTAATTTATAGTTGCATTCTATACAGTTTAGTTGGAAATTTTGCAAACTTATGGTTGCATTTGCATATTTTTTAAGCTTTTTTAGTAAATTTATACCTTCCAAACAAAGTTTTGATACTTCTAGTTAAAGTCCTAGGAATAGAATATACTGGTCCCCAAAAAAGGTCAAGCGCAACTTCATCTATTGACGAAAAATAATCACATTTTAAATCTAACCTTTGTAATGGACTCAATGCTTTTAATAATGGCAAATCTTTATATGTTAACACTTTGTGTTTTTTTCTAACATAAGAACAATTAAACATTTTACAAGCGAAATTTTTGGTAGTACAACCATTAGTTGATTGATAAATACATTTATGACAGCACCCATTTATATAATTTAAGCTTTGTTTTCGATGACAGAGACATTGATTATTTTTAAATTTACATAAATTACAATCTTTATAATACTTATCTATTTGATTACATAAATTATCAATAACAAAATAAATCCTTTTATATCTACTTTTAATATTTAGAGCTTCTACTATAATTCTAAATTCTTTATCAGTAGTATCAGTTTCAAATTCTGTAAACTTAAATAAGATTGATCTATATAACCATATTCTTTTTAAAAATTTTTCTTTATTATTTACTATCATATACAAAAAAGAAGAAAATTACTTATTAGTTTTCTTTTCTTTTTCCTCCTTTTCTAATTTTTTATAATCAACTTTACCATATAAAGTCTTTGGCAATTCTTTACAAATTTCATATTCTTTTGGTACTGAGAATACCGCTAGTTTATTTTTACATGCTTCATTCAATTCTTTCTCTAATTTCTTATCGAATTTATATCCATCATTTAAAATTAAAAAAGCTTTTGGTACTTGTACTTTATATTGATGAGGTATACCTATTACACAAGCCTGTTTAACTGCTTTATGACTGTCTAAAACTTCTTCTATCATACTAGGATATACATTAAATCCAGATACTACTATCATTCTTTTTAAACGTTGTGTATAATATACAATTCCATTTTCTGCAATATATCCAATATCACCAGTATGTAACCATACAAGTCCATCATCATGTTTACGAAGCATTTGTTTAGTTTCTTTTTGATTATTTAAATAACCTTTCATTAAAGTAGGCCCATTTACACATATTTCTCCTTCTTTACCAAAAGGTAATTCTTTTCCAGTATCAACATCACATATTTTATATGTATTTCCTACCATTGGTATTCCTATACTTCCAGGTTCATTTGTACCCGGGAAAGTATATGCTGTAGCAGCAACTGATTCTGTCATACCATAACCTTTACAAATATCAACTTTTGCTCCATGTTTATGTAAAAAATCATTTATTTTTTCCTCTGCCGTAATAGTTAAATGATCTCCACCACTAACAATATATTTTAAACCGCTCATATCAACATCATCAAATTTTGAATTGTTAATCATACTTTCCCATAAAGTAGGAACACCTAAAATAACATTGGGCTTATCATATTTCCAAATTTTATAAAATCTTTTTGCATCATATTCTGGCATTAAAATAGTTTCTACTTTTAAACATAAAGGTGTATGTACGCAAACACCTAAACCAAAGCCATGAAAGATTGGTAAAATAGTAACAATCTTATCTTTTGGACGTACATCAATTACATTAACTGCAGATTGTTGCGCTAAAGCATTAAAACTATAATTTGAAATCATTATCCCTTTAGGAGTACCTGTAGTACCTCCACTATGTAGTATAACTGCAGTATCTGACTTTTTGACGCGAGCACTAAAGTTCTTTGAATAAGCAACACCTTTTAACATAAAATCACGCCAACTCATATAATCACTATCATTAAATCTAGGGCGCTTAGTTTTAATTGATCTAGTAAGAGTATAACCAACGCTTAATCCTATAGGCATACTTAATTTTGGTGAAACTAGAATAGTTTTATAAACTAAAGTTTCAGGAATAACTTTTTCGAATTTTTCATAATCAAAATCTACTAAAAATAAAAATCTACTTTTACTTTCATTTAAATAAAACTTAATCTGTTCAGGACTACTAAGGGGATGAACCATATCTGCAATAGCACCTATCTTATTACAAGCATAAAAAGCATATAAAGCTTCAGGCATATTAGGTAAGCAAATAGTTACAATATCTCCTTCTTTTACCCCATAACTCCGTAGAGCTCTTGCACAAATATTAATATTATCAAACATTTCATTATAACTAATTTTATTTTCAAAATAATTTAAAGCAATAAAGTCCTTGTCCGCACCAACTGACTCTTTCATATAATTATAGATAGATTTAGTAGTGAATTTAATACTTCTATCTTCACGAGAATAATACTCCAACCATGGAGCATTATCATTTTTATTCTTAAATAGTTTTGTATATAAATCTTTGAAGAATCTCATATTTGTCTCCTTTTATTAACTGTTCACCGGAGGACATACATTTCCTGCTGGACAAGGATTCTTTCCAGGATACATAAGACATTTAGTTACTTTACTACATTTCAGTGTAACTACATATTCGTATAAATCTATCTTATCTCCAATTTTTTTGTTGCGATTTCTCAAACATTTCTTTACTGTTCCGGTACATTTGCCACCTTTATTCCATGGATCAGCAGCTCCATCTAAATAATCTAGTTCTACCAACTTATCTACAGATACATCACTATTATCTCCTATACTGTCCATATAGTATTCTTCTGCAGCACTATAAACACCTTCGTGCATCATATAATATGCTTTACGAGAAGACTTTTCTCTTTGTCTAAAGTAAGTATTCATACCTATTGTCATTAAAATACTTAGTATTACTATTGCTCCTAATAATTCTACCATTGTAAAACCTTTTCTATTCATATATCATCACCTATATTAATTTTACCACAAAATAGCTTATTGTAAACAAAAAGAACAATTACAGTGTTAAGTAATTGTCCTTTATCTAGTATTTATTTTAGATAAGAATCTTTGTAATTTTTCATCGTTTGGATGATCAAATATCTGTTTAGGAGTACCATCTTCAATAATTTTTCCTTCATCTAAGAAAATTACTCGAGTACAAAAATCTTTTATAAAATTCATTTCATGAGAAACAATAACCATTGTCATATTAAAATCTATTTCTTTAATATCTCTCATTAATTTAGTAACTTCCCCTATCATTTCTGGATCAAGAGCCGAAGTTGGTTCATCAAATAAAATTACTTTAGGATTCATTACAAGAGTTCTACAAATTGCTACTCTTTGTTTTTGACCACCTGATAATTCGTTAGGATATGAATCAGCTTTATCTAATAAATCAATTTTCTTTAAATATCTTTTCGCTGCCTTAGTAGCTTCATCTTCAGTTAAAATATTTAATTTTACTGGAGCTAAAGTAATATTTTCCATTACAGTTAAATGCGGGAACAAATTAAATTGTTGAAATACCATACCAACTTCTTGACGATATTTACCTAAATCAGTGTTTTCATTAATCACTTCATCATTATAAATAATTTGTCCATCACTAGGCTTTTCCAATAGATTTAAACATCTAAGAAGTGTTGATTTACCACAACCTGATGGACCAATAATACCTAAAACTTCACCTTTTTTAATATCTAAATCTATACCTTTTAATACTTTTCTAGAACCAAATGATTTCTTTAAATTTTTAACTTCTAACATGATTTAACTTCGCCTCCATTCTACTTATTAATTTAGTAAGCATAAATGTAATTGCTAAATAAATTAAGGCAATTAATATCAATGGGAAGAAATAATCATATGTACGTGAAGCAATGATATCACTGGCTTTAGTAAGTTCAACTATACCGATGTATGCTCCTATTGAAGTTTCTTTTACTAATGTGATAAATTCATTACCTAAAGCAGGTAATACATTTTTAACTGCTTGAGGGAAAATAATACTAAAGATTATCTGTTTATAAGACAAACCTAAAGCATATCCTGCTTCCATTTGACCTTTATCGATAGAATTAACTCCTGCACGTATTATTTCAGCTACATAAGCCCCTGAATTAATACCAAAAGCTAAGATACCTACTATAACTATATTAACATCAACACTACCAAAAATAATGTAATAAATTATCATTAATTGAAGTGTTGAAGGAGTACCTCTAATAATATTCGTATAAGCTTTAGCTAAAGAGTTTAATATCTTTAACTTTGAAGTATGATCATGATAATTTCTAATTAAAGCAACTATAGAACCTATAATTACTCCTAGAACTACAGCTCCTATTGCAATAATACAAGTGTTGCTTAAACCTTCTAAAATAAACTTCCAACGACCATCATAAATAACTGAATTGTAAAAACTTTCTACTATATTCATAAATACCTCCATTAATTATTTACTGCTTTATGTATTTAAAGTTACTTTCATCCGATGGTTTATAGCAACTATCTTTATCTATATCTACAAAACATAATTCTTTAGTTTCAAAATTATAGATAAAATCTATACTATCTGTACGATATTGTACATACTTCTTATTTGCATCACTCACAATAAAATCAGTTTTGATTACTTCATCTTCATTACCAATAATAGCTTTATTATCTTTAATTACTACCTCTGTTGATTTACTACTATAAGCTCCACTAATAATATATTTTGGATCACTTTTAATCTCACCGTTTTCATCATAAAAACTAGTATCAATATATTTTGCTGAATTAATATCAGATTTTGTATAACCTAATATTTCATCAGTTTTTATATTATATATATCTGGATAATATTTTACAAAATCAGTATTGCTAATTAAACTACTAGCTGAACTTATATTAAACTCAGCATAATTTCCTACATAATCTTCTATAGAGTAATTTTCTCTTTTTTGACTACCATCCTTTAATCCAATAATTAGCACTTTATCTGAAATAAAATATAATTCTACATTATTATTAGCATAAAATTTTCCTTTTAAACTTATATTATCAGTTGATTTATATTTATAATTATCAGTTATGAATGCATCCACCGAATCATCCTTTTTTATAATCAGGTAGTCATCTCCTTCTTCTAGGATTTCTTCTGTACAATCTTCATCTATTTTACAAGTGTACTTTAGTTCCTTTTCATCAACATCTTCATCAGGTTCATGGATAACAAAATAAGCTAAGCGTTCACCATCATAGGAATAGCAATTACCATTACAATATAATAGATCGCTATTTAATAATTGATTAGTATCTTTATTACTAGTAAATATAATAGTTAAAATCAGGATAGAAATAACTACTATTATAACTGCAACTATTATAAATAACTTTCTCTTGTTTTTAATATTCATATTACTCACCTATATGTTTCAATAGATATTCATCTATTTTACCTTCTTCTTTTAATCTATAAATTACCCTATTAATTGTTTTTAATAATTCTGAATTACCTTTATCAACTATTACTGAATAAGCATCAATAGCTACTGCTTCATCTAATATTTCCAAATTATTATCAATTAATCTAGTAGCTGGTAAGTAATCCATTACAACAGCTTGTACCTTATTATCTTTTAAATCTTGAATAGCAGCCATATACTTCTTTTCTCTAACAATCTGTACTTCTGGATATTCATCAGTTAAAGTACTATCTGCAAGAGTCCCTAATTGAACAGCAACTTTAATATTTTTTAAATCTTTAGGAGATCTAATACTTGAATTCTTCTTAACTACTAGAACCTGTTTTGATTCAATATATGGTATTGAAAAATCTACTTGCTTAGCTCTTTCTTCAGTAAATGAAATCCCAGCTGCTCCTACATCTGATTTATGAGTTTTTACTTCAGCAATAATTGAATCAAAAGCAACATCTTTTACTTTTAATTCTTTATTCATTTCTTTTGCAACTTCTCGCATAATATCAATATCAACACCTTTGATTTCACCATTAGAATAATACTCATAAGGGGCAAATGCTGCCTCAGTTGCGACAATAAGTTTATCTTCTCGATTAGTACATCCAGTTACTAATAAAGTAATAATTATGAGCAATAAATACTTCTTCAAAAAATCACCTTCATATATCAAAAATATTTACTAAAAAGTAAATATTTTTTTATAATTATAAAATTAACATTGCAATTGTAAGAATTACGATATTGGCAAGGGCAATAGTTAATATTACTTTCCATACCCATTTTAACCATGTAGTATATTCTACTTTAGCCAATGCAAGTCCACCCATTATGGCACCACAAGTTGGTGTAAATAAGTTAACTAATCCATTAGCAGCAACCATTTCCATAATAGTTGTTTCTACAGATAAATCTAAAGTAGCTGCCAAAGGTCCCATGATTGGTGTAGAAAGTGATGCTAGTCCAGAAGATGAAGGTACAAGTACTGAAAGTCCTGCATGTAAAATATAGTTAACTGGAGCAAATACAATAGCTGGTACATTCTTTAATGCTTCTGCTGCATTATAAATAATATAGTTATCTAAGTGAGTTTGAGTCATTAATACTGATGCTCCTCTTGCTAAAGCAATTACTAAGATAACTCCAACCATATCATCAGCACCATCAATAAATGTTTCTACAAAATCATGTTCATGCATATGATTAATTAATCCAATAACAACTGTCATGATTGCGAACCATAATGTTGATTCATTAAAGTACCATTCTCCTAATGGAGCTCCTGTAACAAATCCAGTTACTTCAAATAATTTAACTCCAAACTCTCCCCATGGAATAAATCCAATAATCATAATAACAAAAGTTAATCCAAAGAAAATTAAAGTCCATTTTTGATTCTTATTTAAGTGATTAACTGGTTCTTCATTATCATCACCATAAGTTTCCATCATAGCTTTCTTTTCAGCTGCTGTAAGAATAGAACCTTTCTTCTTCATTACTTTTTTAGCATAAGCCATTACAAACATTGTACAAATAATGTAAGTAGTTAGCCATAATGCAACTCCTAATGCGATAATAATACCTTGATTTACTTTCATTCCTTCAGGAAGTGCTGCAACTGCTGCTCCTACAGCAAATGGGTTAACTGTTGAACCTAAAACTCCAGATCCAGCACCTAACAATACTACTGCAGATGCTACAACTGTATCCATTCCTGCCATAACCATAGTAGCAGAAAGTAATGCATAGAAACCAACAGTTTCTTCAAGCATACCATAAGTAGTTCCACCAATTGAGAATAAGAACATTAAGATTGGAATTAGTAATAATTCTTTTCCTTTAAGCTTTCTTACTAATACTTCTACTCCATCCTCAATAGCTTCTGATTTGTTAACAACTTTTAGGAATGCTCCTAATACTAATACGAATAAACAAATGTCTATTGCATCAGCAAATCCTAAGACTGGTGCCATTAATGTTTGTGAAAATGATGCAGCAACAACTCCACTACCATTAATTATTTCTTCTCCATCCATTACAGCTTGTGGCAAGAAATGAGTTATAGCACCTAAAACAAATGTAATAATTAGAATAATTGTAAAAGCTGATAGTGAAAATGATTCACGTTTTTTACGATTACCCCTTCCTTTTTTAGTAGCCATTATTTAATCCTCCTTTTTATATGGGTACCACTTTTTCCCTCTAAAGCTTTTTTAGCTTTAGTTAGAGACGTAATTATTGCTTCTTGATCTCCTCTAGTATGTTCAATGAAATCAAGACATGCTTCAACTTTTGGAAGCATAGAACCTTCTCCGAATTCTCCACTTGCAATATAATCTTTAGCTTCAGTAACAGATAATTCCTTTAATGAAAGTTCATTTGGTTTATTAAAGTTAATTTTTACTTGTTCTACAGCTGTTAATATTAATAAAACATCTGCTTTTATCTCTTTAGCAAGTAAAGCACTAGTCTTATCTTTATCAATAACAGCATCTACACCTTTGTATGTACTAGGAGAAATTTCAATAACTGGCACTCCTCCTCCACCGCAGGCAATAACAATATTTTTATCAGCCAATAAATTTTCAATAGTTTTTAGCTCAACAATATCTTGAGGCTTAGGAGAAGCTATTACTCTACGATATCCTCTACCAGAATCCTCTTTATATGTACAT
>JAFWGF010000019.1 GCA_017512495.1 Bacilli bacterium | reverse complement strand
TTTCCATATAGCCATCCATCAATTCTATATACTATATACTCATTTCCTTGTTTAATAATAAACGTTGAGCCATCCTCATCTCCCATTCTTCCAGGATTTGTGATAAACATAACGTCTTTTTCATTCAATTTTATAAATTCTTTTTTTATAATTGTATTCTTTTTAAATTCTCTCATCAAAACACCTACTTCTTACGTTTTTATTATAACAAAAAAACCTATCTTTCGATAAGCTTAATTTCAAATGGAGCGAATGAGGGGAATCGAACCCCCATCACAGCCTTGGCAAGGCCGTATTCTAACCATTGAACCACATTCGCAGTGGAGGGGCCTACCGGATTCGAACCGGTGATCAGGGTGTTGCAGACCCACGCCTTAGCCACTTGGCTAAAGCCCCGTCGCAATTAAAATTATATCAAAGTTCCATAACTTTTTCAATCCTTTTTAATATTTTATGTACAAAAAAGAAGAAATATTATTTCTTCCATAAATCATAAATATTTTCATAATTATATCTTAATTCATTAGTTGATAAAACTCTTTTTAAACCACTTTGATCAGTATATAAATAAATAGTATCATCTTTTAAAACAATTAATTCTCTATCTTTAATTAACCAATCAGTAATATTATCCAATTCAAACAACAATATTTTATGATTCTTATTAGACTCTAAAACCTTGTAAAACTTATTATCTTCAACGTAATAATAGTAATTATATTCCTTTTTTAAACTTTTTGAACTAGTTACTTTTTTATCAACAATATAACTATTATCAAAGAAATTATCTTGCATAAAATAGTCACTCTTTGATAGTGTTTTTTTCAAACTATTATCATAAACAATATAAGAAGTTTGATCATTATCTACTTCAGTTATACTTTCATCCTTTATATTAATAGCATATTCCTTTTTCTGTCTTTTATCAGTAACATAAATTAAATTATCAACAACTCCATTAATATAAGAATTTTTAGATAATTTTATTTCTAATTTAAAACTATCTACTTTATCCTTATCTATATTATAATAATAGACATTTTCTATACCATTTACTGAAGAATTTTCAAATAATACATAATATTTATCAACAACGGTAGTCATAACATTATCATATAAATCATAATCAATAATTTTTTTATATGAAATATCATCTTTTTTAATTACATATATTCCTTTATAATTCCATATAAAATGGACATGATCAGAATCAATATTTTTATTGTAAACTTTTAACTGCTTATAAACTTTTTTCGTATCATTATCACTCGGTAATTTTATTTTATATTTCTTAATTTTATTAATAATCTTTTTAAAATCATTATTATTAGTCTTTTGTAAATAATCTACAGATACTTGTATTTTATCCAAATTACAGTAAGCGTTTATTGAAGTTTCTTCCTTATACTTTGGAATGATACAAATTAAGTTATTACTTTTATAAGTTTCAATATTAGTAATTACTTTTTTACTCTTATTTAATTTTTCTTCCAATGTATAGACATACATATTTTTTTTATCTTTAATAACAAAATCATAATAATATCCATCATCAGTATAAAAGTGCTCATTTACATTATAATTTTTAATTTTATAATTAACTTTATGTTCATTCTTTAAAAACTTAAACGTACTTGTTACAATGAACATTACTATGACAACAAATATTATTTTCTTCAACGTCTTCATATTACCACCATAAAAAAATTATAACAAAATAAAAGACTAAAAACTAGTCTTTATCTTTAACACTGTTTCCATATTTCTTTTTTATTTGAATCATATATGATGATACAGCTGTTTCAAGTTCTGGTAAAGCTGTAATATCAATATTTGATAAAGTTACTAATTCTTTTACTGTATCAATATGAACTTTACCCCAAATAATTCCACCATTAACTTTTAAATCATTAAACATATCTGGTGTTATTGAATCTAAGAAATATCCAAAAATAACTCTTTTTCTACCAATTAAAATTCTTTTATTAGTTAAAGCTACTACTCCTGTTTCAAAGAAGTTTAACGGATTATCATTTTTTTGAGCAATAAAAGCATATAAAACTTTTTCACCAGGATTTAGATGCTTGTCTATAACACTTGAATTTTTTCTTAATCTCCAAGCAACCGTTAACGGATACTTTCTTTTAAATCTTAATACCCTTTT
Source organism: Bacilli bacterium (assembly GCA_017512495.1). Lineage (GTDB taxonomy): Bacteria > Bacillota_I > Bacilli_A > RF39 > UBA660 > UBA3789. Next base: position 8,573 of record JAFWGF010000019.1, on the reverse strand, counting down.
AAAAACTTCAGACATACTCCAACCTCCTCTATCCTATATATCCATTTGTTTTAAAGAATTCAATATAATGAGCTGCATCGGTTAAACCATTAACACTATCATGAATTTGATCACCACTTACAACTAACAGCATAGGAGTTCCAAGGTTTTTGAATGCTTCGTTAGAATCTATTAATGTTTGTTGATCATTTTCTCCAAATTCATCAGTATCTAAATAATTAATTTTTAAATTATAATCTTTTGCTAATTTTTGTAAAATAGGTTCAGCAATATGACAATACTTACATGATGGTCTAGCAATCAAAACAATTTGTTTTTCTGAACCGTGATACATATCAAAATATTGACTAATATCAATGTAAGCAAACTCAGCTTTTTCAGAATCCTTAACTGAAGAACTTTCTTCTTGAGCATTTGCATATATTTGATCAGCATCATTTGATAACTCCTTACTTTCAGGAGTTTTTACACTTAGAACACTACTAACAATCAAAACAATTAATAAAACAACTCCTATTATAATTAATCCATATTTTTCGCCTTTACTCATATTTTCACTTCCCATATTAATTATATCATATATCTATAAAATCAAAAAGAAAATGATTATTTATTCATTTTCTTTTTTTCTAAATATTCTTCATATGGAACTGCACGATCTGTAATTGTACCATCTTCATTTATTTCAATAACTCGATTCGCAACAGTAGAATTCAATTCATAATCACGTGTTGTGAATAATATTTCCCCACTAAAATTACACAATCCTTTATTAAGAGAAGTAATGGCTTCTAGGTCCAAATGATTGGTAGGCTCATCCAAAATCAAAAAATTAGGTTGTTCCAACATCATCTTTGATAACATACAACGAGCTTTTTCTCCACCAGACAAGACATTTACTTTTTTAAATACATCTTCTCCTGAGAATAACATTCTTCCTAAAAAGCCTCTAAGTATAGTCTCATCTTTAATATCATAGAATTGTCCAATCCATTCCATTATATTCTTATCACTTTCAAAATAACCAGTATTATCTTGTGGCAAATATCCTGGAACAATAGTTTTTCCCCATTCTATTTTTCCTTTATCATACTTTTCTTTACCAATTAAAATATTAAACAAAATAGTCTTAGCCATATCATCACTAGCTAAAAAGCAAATCTTATCACCCTTTAAAACTGTAAATGATACTTTATCAAGTACTTTTTTACCATCCACTATTTTTGTTAAATTTTCAACTTTTAAAATCTCCTTACCAGCAGGTTTTTCAATTTTAAAATCAATATAAGGATATTTTCTGCTAGATGGGATTATTTCATCCAATTGGATTTTTTCTAACATTTTCTTTCTAGATGTAGCTTGCTTAGACTTAGATGCATTAGCTGAGAATCTAGCAATAAATGCTTGTAGCTCTTTAATCTTTTCTTCTTTCTTTTTATTAGATTCTCGCATTTGTTTTTGTAACAACTCACTAGATTCATACCAGAAATCATAATTACCAATATATAGTTTCATTTTTCCATAGTCAATATCAACGATATGTGTACATACTTTATTTAAAAAATGACGATCATGAGAAACAATAATAACAGTATTATTAAACCCAATTAAGAATTCTTCTAACCATCTAATTGCATCTATGTCCAAAGAGTTTGTCGGTTCATCTAAAAGTAAAATATCCGGATTACCAAATAAAGCTTGAGCAAGTAATATTTTTACACGTAGTTTTACCGATAATTCTTTCATCATCTTATAATGGTCTTCTTCAGCTATCCCCAAATTATGTAATAGTAATGCAGCATCAGGTTCAGCATTCCAACCATCTAGTTCCATAAATTCAGCTTCTAGATTAGCCAATCTCATACCATCTTCTTCAGTAAACTCTGTTTGCTCATACATTTTATTCTTTTCTTCCATAATAGAATATAATTTCTGATTACCCATCATAACTACATCAATTACTCGGTATTCATCATATTCAAAATGATCTTGTTTTAAAATAGAAATTCTTTCATTTTTACCAATTGTTATTTCTCCAGTTGTTGTCTCTAATTCTCCACTTAATAATTGTAAGAAAGTTGATTTACCACTTCCATTGGCACCTATTAATCCATAACAATTACCATTAGTGAATTTTATATTAACATCTTCAAATAGTGTTCTCTTTCCAAATTTTAAACTTACATTACTAACTTGTATCACATTATCACCTCAAAGCACCACTATTTTACTATATTCAAAATAAAAAGACAAGTTATATACTTGTCCTATTGTAACTTCTTTATTAATTGCTTAATCGAATCATTATCATCGATAATATCTATTAAAAAATCACTACTATTTTCATTTTCATCTCTAAAATTCAATAATTCCTTTACTTGTTTTTCCAATTTAGAAGAAATACCAGCCTTTTTTAATTCAGATGAAATCATTGAAATCAATAATAAATGAAATTGATATTTATTTAGCTTTTCCAATTCTTTAGTAGAATAGATATCTAACTTAGTGTATTTACATGGATCAGTTAAATATAAATTACCATTAAAAATAGTATTAGCTGGTTCAATTCCATCAAGTAATACTTGTTTATTACTTAATGTTTCTATATCTCTTTCAATAATTGAAATATTACCAACCAATTCATCTTTAGGAATAGTAGTTATTTTTTTACCAGAACCTTTTTTAGAAACTAATTTATAAGTATATCCCCTAAAAGTATTATTATAAAACAATAAATTTCTAGGTAATAATACACGATTAGTCGAAATTGTAGTTAGGTATTCAGCCGTTTCAACATCCATTGGTGTTTCTTTATCAGTTTTAAAAATCTTTAAAGCACTATTACGATACTTATATACATCGCCTGTTCCACCGTTACCAATTTTAGTTAAACGTTTACCTGAAATATCTATGTCTTTATTATCCAACCTATATCCCATTTCGGAATCTCCTCCATTTATGTCACACTATAATAGCATATTGCTTTTACTTTGTAAATTATCCTTTATAAAAATTAGAAACAAACTTAGCAAATTCATATAAAATAATGTCACTCTTATTAATAGCAAAACTTTTTCCTATAGCTTTTCCACCTATCGTTAAAGATGAAATAATTGCAGTCACTAATAAGCCAACTAAAAGTACATTAAAATGATATTTTGTTATTAAAATAGCTGCAATAGTAGTACCGGCAGCACCAGATATAACACCACAAATATCACCAATAACATCACAACAAAAACTAGATACCTTATCAGCGTTTTTCTTAAACCTAACTGCTACTTTTGCACCTTTTACTTTTCTTGAATTCATCGAATGAAATACTGCTTCATCAGCACTTGTAACAGCTACTCCAATAATATCAAATAAAATACCTATCAGTATAAATATTAACGTAATAATAATTCCAAATATTAGATTTAAATGTGGAATAGTACTATTTGCAACAAAAGATAAGCAAAAAGAAATTATAAATGAAATTACAATAATTGTTATTATCCATTTAACATTAACTTTCTCTTTCTTTATCTTTTCTTTTTTTCTTGTTTCTTCTACTAAGCTTTTAAATTCATTTTCTTTTTTCTTCATATTAATCTCCTGCGGTTATTATAACATAAAAAAAAGTAGTTTAACTACTTTTAATTAGTAATTGTGTGGCAGTCACAATAGTTAACTTTGAGCCTTAGGTCAAGTAGGATTTCCCTGATTTCTACAAGTCCGTTACCAGAAATGCGGTTCCCCTTTAAAGAAATCAATATGTCGTTACCAAACATACGACTTGATTACCACTTAGTGCCCACTACAATCCTATTATGAACTACACCCTAGGAGATTTCCTCCCCAACGCACTATTATTAGTTCTTTTTTGCAAGAATGATTTCAAGACGCAATACTTAATATAAGTGGCCGCTTACATTAAGCAAGATCATCTATCCCAAAATTCCCACTCAAGACAGGCTACACTGCACATAGCTTTCGCCACAATACAGGTTTTATCCAGTTTCGTAACTATGCATCAGCATGGTACGTATAGCTTTGCCACAATAACTGGTCTCCACAGAAACTGGGTCGAGATTCGTATGCCATTACGAGTCGCCCAACATCCTTCATCTCCAGCATCCACCCCAAACTGGGCGTAAGAAGCAGACACCAAAGGTTTCATAGATATGCCTCTTAGCGAATTTTTAAGCTCGCCTTCCTAATAAGCAATTGACTAGGATAATGTGCCATCAATTCTATGTATATTATAGCATATATTTATATAAATGTCAAATTTGACACTTACTATAATATATGTGAATTTCTAAAAACTAATAGTTGTTTTTTTATCAAACTTCTTTTGTAAATGCTTTTTATCTTTTTCTATTAACTCTTTTGAAAAATATGGTTTAACATAATATCCATTCTCTGTTAAATAATATGCATAATCTAAATATCCAGAACTATTTTTCATTAAAATTATTAATTCTTTATTATACTCATAAGAGTTATGTACTTCATTAGATTCTGGGTATCTTTTTGAAAAATAATTATTGGAATATTCTAAAAAATAACTCATATCATCTAAATCAGCAGCTTTATTATCTTCAAATTGACTAAACATGTGATTAATACATTTTAAATACGTTTTAGTTTCTTTATTACCCATCCATTTAGACAATTCTTCTTCTATTAATTTCATATCACCAGTTGTATAAGTTTCTAAAATCAAATCAGATCCAACCATATCACATAATATTTTTACCATTGCTATTTCATATGGATAACTGGTATTTTCCCAATATGGACTATCTGAGAAGTATTCATTTACTAATAATTCAGTTACCCCTTCTCTAAAATATTCTGGTAAAGATATAGTTTCTTCATTAATAAACAAACTATGAATCAATTCATGCTTTAAAATATCATTATCTGGATCTTTTTCGTAAATATATATTTTATTATTCAAATAATTATATTGTCCTAAAGTACTATCTTTATCTTCAGATACATGTAAAATTTCTAGATTTTTCAAGTTAGCATACGCAGCTTCTTTATTAATATAGGGCATTTCTTCGATTAAATCTATAAGTTTAAAAATAACATTTCTTTCTGAATCAGTTAAATTTGGATTATCTATAGCAGCAATTAATACTAAATCTCTTTCATCATTAATATTTTCTTGTCCGCTTTCTTCTTCTAATAATTCAAACAATTCTTCCATTTCTTCTTCAGTTATTTTTATCTTGTTATTATTATAAATATTATCACTATAACCTTTTTGAAGAACAAATTTAACAGAACCAAATGTAACTAATGATGAAATTAATGAACTAGCAATGACTAGTTTACTTACATCTTTTAATGTTTCTCCTACTTTGATTTTCATCGAGAATCCCCCTCAACGTTGCATATTATAACATATTTAGTAAAAAAAATAAACCCTTAAGGTTTATTTTGATTTTATTTTTGAAACATACATATTAATCATACTAGGCCATGTTCCGCTTTCAGCATATCTACTACCAATAGCTTCTACAGTAGTTAAACCATGAGCATAATAATTATTGTACAAGTTATCAATCATTCCAATTAATCCTTCATCAACACTATTATATCTCTTGTAAGCTCCACATCCAGATCCTTTTTGTCCACCAAAGTTGTAACATCCATTAGCTATTCTACTAGTACCATTACCTGTTTCATGAATCATAATAGCTGCTGCTACATAAGGATCCGCTCCTAATTCTAAGCTACGAGATGCAATTGTATTACCATGCCCAGCTAAAATACCACCTAAACTTCTATTAAGTTGAGCACTTACTTCCTCCATTGTCATCCCTTGATATACTTCTATTCTAAGAAGAGATGCTGGAGCTGTTTGCATTTGAACATCAGTTAATGATAATTTTTCTGTCTTTGCTTCTACTTTGTCTTTTTCAACAGCTTGATTAACACTAGCTGCAATATTTTCAGTATCAAACTCTTTAATTTTAATATCGTTTAAACTTGTAGTTTGCCCGTTGCTTTGAAGTAATACACCTGTTGTTATCATCATAACACCAAGCATCATCGCAAAACTACAAAGTAGTTTAACCCGCTTAATTTCTTTCAAATTTCTTCACCTCAATTTATAAAATTGATAGAATAATTTTACCCTATTTTGGCTTTTTTGTCAAATTATCTAAAAGTTTGATATAATAAAATTGGTGATGTTTATGGATAAAATTGAGACCTTAATTAAGTGGATAAAAGAAAGCAAAAAAATCGTTTTTTTTGGTGGTGCTGGAGTATCAACTGAATCTGGTTTAAAAGACTTTAGAAGCGTCGATGGACTATATAATGAAGTATATGATTATCCACCAGAAGAAATTCTTTCACATACATTTTTCATGAATAAAACAGAAGAATTCTATAAATTTTATAAAGATAAATTAGATACTAGGAATTTTAAACCTAACATAACTCATATTGTTTTAAGCAAATTAGAAGATAAAGGAATTTTAAGTAGTGTTATTACTCAAAATATTGATGGCTTTCATCAAGATGCTGGTAGTAAAAAAGTATTAGAGTTACATGGATCAATCAAAAGAAACTATTGTATGGACTGTGGAAAATTCTATGATGATAAATATGTTTTTTCTAGTAAAGGTGTTCCTAAATGCAATTGTGGAGGTATCATTAAACCTGATGTAGTTCTATATGAAGAAGGTCTTGATAATAACGTAGTTAATGAAGCAGTCCATGAAATTGCTTCTGCTGATATGCTAATTGTTGGTGGAACAAGTTTAAATGTTTATCCTGCTGCTTCTTATTTAGGATTCTTCAGAGGAAAACATTTAGTATTAATTAATAGAGATAAAACTCCATATGATAATAGATGTGATTTAGTTATAAATGACAATCTAGGAAAAGTATTTGAAGAAATAAAAAAAGAAATTATTGATTAATTTCTTTTTTATTTTGTTTCATTTTTGTATTCTTTTCATGAATTGTATATTTATCATCTACAATAATTTCATAAACAATTATTTTATCTATTTCTTCATCAGGACCAACATATTGAAATTCTACTGTAGTATGACCTGGTTGTACTGAACTTATAGTAAATATCTTTTCTCCACCACAACCATCAACATCACGTGGACAATTAGAATAGTCACTATAAGACTCAATATTTACTATACCTTTATTACTTACTTTAGTTTTCCATTTATAACCAGTTGAACTATTATCATATAACTTTATTTCTAAATAAGACTTTTTAGTATTATTATAATTATTTATATTAAAATCTGTCTTACCTAAAACTTTTAAAGCTCTTTGTCTAGAAATATTATATTCTAAAATATTATCTTTTTCTGTTTGATCTACATAATCTTCTAAATAGAAATCTAAAACATCTCGTAAATCTTCTTCTTTTAATTGATCTCTAAGATTAATAAGTATCGGAATATTATCTGCATAATGATTACTTAAATATTCAATATCAATATCATCTTTTTCTTTATAACGTTTAATATTTCTTTCAGCAATTATACAATCTACTGAGAACAAATTAATAAATGTATAAACAATAGTAACAATAACAATATAATAATTTAAAATATTCATCTTATCTTTTAGGATATAAAATACTGTAGGTATTAATAATAATACTTCAGTAATCAATGATACATAAACACCTAATCTTAATAAAGTATATCCATATGCTTGTTCATAAAGATTCATACGATAGAAAGATGAAACAATAATAATTAATGTTAAGAAAATCATCGCAATACTCATTGCTTGATTATATTTATCTTTTTTACTATGTTTTGCTAGTAAGATAATCGCAAAGTTAATTAATGAAATAGTCATTAATTCAAAGAAACCAGTTCTTGCATATTGAGCATAATTAATATTAGAAGCTACACTATGTAAAAATAATGATTTAATTTGAATAATATCAAATACTATATAAATAACATTTAAGGCTGTTAATAAAACTTTCATAGCAAATTGATCTGTTTTTATATTTTTAATTTTAGATTCTTTTTTACCTAATTCATTTAAAACAAATATTAAAGTACCATTCATATAGATAAATAAGATAATCATAACTACTATTCTATTTATTGAATTAGCTAGCGAAATATTCTTAATTAGTTCTCCAATTCCAGAAAATAAATTAGCAAATACTTCATCAGCCATACATAATAACCAAAATATAAATATAACTATTGGTATTACTATTAAAACTGCTTTTATTTTTTTCTTAGTCTCGGCTGTTAATTTAATTTTAGAATCAAAATAGCTTAAAGAATTCTTAACAGTAGTACCAATATATTCTACTGGTTTCAAAAATACTTTTATAATATTTTCAAGTAGTTTTAATACTTGACTAGGTTTATCTATTACATAAATAAACATCAAAGTATAAAGTACTGGAATTATTACTATATTAAATTCACGAAAGATATTGTCATAAACAAAATATGTACATGACAATATAATTATAGGAATAAAGAATAATAATCCTCTTTTATTTTTAATTAGTTTATTTAGTTTTAAATAATAATATAAAAATATTAGTAATGGTATTGTAAATA
>JAFWGF010000018.1 GCA_017512495.1 Bacilli bacterium | reverse complement strand
TCTTCTAGTAATCTTCCTTCAAATGGAGTTACACGATATGGAAGATATCTTTGATCCCATTTTTTCATTTCTTTTTCTTCATATGTAGGCCATTCCTTTTCAATTCCTAATGACTTTTCCAATTGCATACGATTCAAATGATACTTAGCTCCTTCAATAGTTTTAAATTGTTTAACAAAATCTTCAACTATTTTTAATTCTTCTATTGAAAAATCACTAATACGTTTTTTTTCCACAATATCACCTCTAAAAGTATTGCTTATTATAACATACTTCTTCAAAAAAGACAATTTATCCTGTATAATACTTTTATAATGATTAAAAGAAGGTATAAATATGAATATGAATATTAATTTTGATTACAATTCACCAGTTATTATTACTTATCTATTAGTATCATTAGGAGCCTGGCTTCTTAATACAATTACAAGGGGTAAAGCTAATAAATTACTTTTTAGTAGTTATAGAAGTTCCCCCATAAACCCTTTTACATATATTAGATTATTTACTCATAGTATTGGTCATAAAGATTGGAGTCACTTAGTTAGTAATTTTTTATATATATTATTAATAGGCCCAATGATTGAAGAGAAATATGGGAGTATTAATCTACTTGCAATGTTACTAATTACTTCATTAATAATTGGTTTATATAATACTATTTTTAGTAATTATAATATTTTAGGAGCTAGTGGTAATGTATATATGTTAATAGTACTTAGTTCCTTTTCAAATATAGCTGAAGGTAAAATTCCACTTACTTTAGTATTAATTTTTATATTCTATATAACTACTGAATTAAAAGATGGATTAATTCATGGTAATAAAAAAGTTTATCATGATGGACATTTACTAGGGGCTTTCTGTGGATTAGGATTTGGATTCTTATTATTATATTATCCAAATATTTTTACAAATTTATTAAATTATGTGATAAAATAAGCAAAGGAGTGATTTTTTATGAAAAAAACTATTCTTACTGGTTTAAGACCTACCGGTAATTTACATTTAGGACATTTATTTGGAGCTGGACAAAATTATGTTAAAATGCAGTATGATTATGACTTCTTTTTAGAAATAGCTGATGTTCAAGCTTTAACTGATAATTTTGATAATCCAGAAAAAGTTAGAAAGAATACATATGAAATAGCTAAAGATTTATTAGCTATTGGAATAGAACCTGAGAATGTACATTTATTTATACAATCTCAAATACCAGAAATAGCTGAATTAACAGTTTTCTTTAGTAACTTAGTAACTGTGTCTAGATTACAAAGAAATCCTACTATTAAAACTGAAATAGCTCAAAAGAAAGAATTATTTGGTAATGAAGGAGAAAGTATTACTTATGGATTCTTAGGATACCCAGTATCTCAAGCAGCAGATATAACTGCTTTTGAAGGTGAATTAGTTCCTGTTGGAGATGATCAAGTTCCTCTAATTGAACAATGTCGTGAGATTGTTAGAAAGTTTAATTCTATCTATGGAGATACTTTAGTAGAACCAGAAGCTGTATTAAGTGAAACAACTAGAGTTAAAGGATTAGATGGTAATGAAAAGATGGGTAAAAGTTTAGGTAATGCTGTTTTCTTAGTAGATGATGATGAAACAATTAAGAAGAAAATAATGGGTGCTTTAACTGATACAAATAAGATTAAGAAAGATGATCCAGCAAATCCAGATGTATGTATGGTTTACTACTATCATAAATTAGTTAATAAAGATGATGAAGTCAAAAAGATATGTAGCGAATGTAAAAAAGGAGCTCGTGGATGTGTTGGGTGTAAGAAAGAGCTTATTGAAGCTATGAAAGAATTCTTACAACCAATTAAAGAAAGAAGAGCATACTACGATGAACATCCTGAAGAAGTAGATAAAGTATTAAAAGATGGTACTGAAGCTGCTAAGAAAAAAGCAGAAGAAACTATGAAGAAAGTTCGTAAAGCAATGAAAATAGACTATTATGAATAGTCTATTTTTTTATTAAAAAACACATCATAATAAAACCTATAAAAAAACTAATACTTGTATAATCAGTAAAAATAAATTCTAAGTATTCTAAAAATGTATAACCGAAAGAAAATAAATTTAAATAAAGAAATATAAAAGTTAAGCCAAAGATCATCAGTAAATAACTAATTATAAATAAAATTATTTTCTTCATAATAATTAGTATTCAAATAAAAAGAACTTTATTCAAGTTCTTTTTTCTTATCAACTAATTTATTAACATCAACTTTATTAATGCTTTCAAATTTCTTAGATATTTTTTCAGTTGTAATATGAACATTTTCTACATCTTTATTAACTGTTTGAATACTATGGGCTAATTTATCCCAACGTTCTTTATACCTATTAAATTCTAAACCTAATTTGTTTAACTCTTCATGAATAATTGAAGTATATTTATCTCTTTCAATATTTTTAATAATCATTTCAATAACTGTTAATGTAGATATCAAAGTAGTTGGACTAGTTATCCATACTTTTTTCTTATAAGCATAATTAATTATCTCTGGATGATATGCATTTATTTCTGCAAATATAGCCTCTGCTGGTAAAAACAGAATCGCTTGATCAGTTGTTTCTCCAGGAATTATATATTTATCACTAATCGCATCAATATGTTTCTTCATATCTTGTTTAAATTTCTTTTCATAAGCATCTCTAATTTCTGCAGATAGTTTTTTATCAACCATCATTTGATAATTCTCTAACGGAAATTTTGAATCAATACAGATAGTTCCTAAAGGTTCAGGAGCAAATAATACTGAATCAGCTATTACACCAGTACTAAGTGTATATTGTAATCTATAAATATCATCATTCTTTTCTCCAAAAACACTTACTAGAATATGTTTTAAATTAACTTCGCCAAAGATACCTCTAGTCTTTTTATCAGTTAAAATACTTTGTAAACTAACTATGTCTGTAGATAAATTATCTATTTTCTTTTGAGCTTCATCTATCTTAGATAATCTCTCAATAACATTCATAAATGTCTTATTAGTCTTTTCAAAATTCTGATCAAGTCTTTCATTAACTTTATCATTAATCATCATAAGTCTTTTTTCCATTTGAGCATTTAATTTATTAAAATCATCATTGAAATTTCGACTAATATCAGTTTTAAAATCTCCCATTTCTTTCATCATATTAAGTTCTAATTTACCTAATCTTTCAGTAATATTAGATTCATTAATATTCTTAAATAAAGAAATAACTCCTATGATAATTAAAATTACTAATAATATGATAATTATTATATCAATCATGGTAACACCTCTACTCTATTTCAAATTTTTTATTTATTATTTTAGAAATAATATAAGCAATAATTAAAGTAACTATAATAAAAAGCATTGATTTTAAATCAGTAATACTTTCGATAATACTTTTACCAATATATCCCCAAAATGTTACTGAAAATATTTTTCCAATAAAAATAGCAGTAATAAACTTTTCTTTTTTCATTTTAGTTAAACCACTTAGTATATTAACTAAACATGATGGTGTAAAAGGCAAAGTTACTAACAATACTAAACTAGAAAAACTAATTTTATCAAATTTAGAAATACTCTTTTGAATTCTTTTAACAGTCTTCTTACCAAAAAACTTATCAGTGATTTTATCTTCTATTAACGTAAATAGCAAATAACAAAAAACACTACCTAATGCTGTCGCAAGCCATGATATTAAAATTCCTATAAAGAATCCAAAGGCATTTACGTTTAAAGCTACAAAGACACTTAAAGGTAGTATAGGAATAAAACTTTCTATAAATACTAAAAAGAATCCAAAAGGAACACCTCCAATGGACATAAAATTAGTACTATAATCAATAATAGTATTAACAATATCCAAATGACCACCTTCTTGTTTTATTATATTATAATTCTATTTTCTTCTCAAGTAATTATTATAACCACCTTCTATGTTTACAAGGTTATATCCTAATTTATTTAGCTTATTAACTAATATTAAACTTCTAGTGCCTGATTCACAATAAACATAGTACTCTTTTTCTTTACTTAAATATTTCTTATAATTCATTAATAAATCAGTATAATTAATATTTATTGAATCTGGAATATGTCCTTTTAAATATCTATCTCTACTTCTAATATCTATTATATTATACTTATTATTTAATAACATAAAACACCTCCTATAATATAGGATGAAAAAAAAAGAATCTATTTTATAATAGATTCCTATTTTTTCTCTTTATCAGTTATTTCTTGTAAATTGTAAGGATCTTTAAGAGTACCTTTTCCACCTTTATATAACACTCTACTGTTCAAATAAACTACTGGTCTTACACCAGAATAGTTAGCAGCAGAATCACTTACTATTTTACCACTATGATTAATTCTATAAACTTGTGAATTATCATCTTTATCAGCAGTTATTAACCACCAATCATTTATCTTAGCTAAATAATTATAATTCTTACAAGTTTTAGAAACAGCTGTTTTACAATTTGGATCTAAACTAGCATTCATATATTCTGAAACAGTTAATAAACCAAATTTTTGATCTTTCATTTTTTGTGAACATTCACTAGTATTATTCTTTCCTTCTTCTTGTTGTGAACGTTTACCTACACAAAGATCAAAATAAACTAATTTTGCTTTATCATTTGCGGATAAAATATCTTCGTTATCTTCTTGATCTTTACTTGGATTTTTATAAATTCTTTCTAAATAATCATGAATACGACTAACACTATATTGATTAATTCCTGCTTCATAAGCTTTATTTTGATTAAATCTATCATCCCATGTGTTTCCATAACCTATTCCTTTATCTGATATTAAAACAATATTATTACTACTATTTATTTTAACTATTCTCCATAGGTTATTATCCATCTTAACATAATTATCAACATTTTCTCCCCTGAATACATAGCTACCATTCATTGAATAAAGTCCATATCCAGCAGTCACAATATTATTTTGATCAATTATTTTTTTGTATAATTCAATTGTTGAATAATTTTCACCACAATTTAAGAATGGAGTATATAAATAATCTTTTCCAACCATCTCTACTTGAACAGTACCAGTACAAACATCACCTTCTTTAGTATATTCAGAAAGTTCTTTCATTTTACCAGCAGCTACTAAATTACTAGAATCTATCTCAACAACACTACCTTCATTTTGAGGTAAACTTTCAGGATAATCCTTAAAATAGCTTTGTGCTGCATCTTTTAAAATCTTTTCAATAGATTCATATTCATATACTTTAGGTACCATTGCAGTTATTACAAACAATATAATTAATAGAAGGATAGTAATAAGTATGATAATACCCATAAATCTCATCATTTTACGCTTTGCAGCAGATCTACTAGAAACTACATTATCATCATCAAAATCATCATCTATTCCTAAATCTATTTCTTCTTCCTCTTCTTCAATTTCTTCTTCTACTTCAGGATCTTCAACTAAATCTTTTTTTGCCATAATACTACTCCTTTCTAGTTATCAAAGAAATCATCAAAGAAATCATCATCGTCTGCGTCATCATCTAAGTTCAAATTAACTGTAGGTTTAACGACAACTGGTTTTTCCTCATGAATCTCATTAATACTATTATTTTTAGGCTCTTCCTTAACAACTTCAACAGTTGTTTCTTTTTGAGCTTGTTCTTTCTTTTCTTCTTCTTTTGCTTTTCTTTCTTCTTCTTCAAGTTCAGCAATTTTAGCATCAATCTTTTTAACTAATTCATCAACATCAAAATCTAATCCTCCAGATTCATCATCTGAATCATCTTCTTCAATTGGTTTAGTTACTGGTTGAAATGGATTAAATCCAATATCTGTAGATTCCATTTCCTTCTTAAATGTTTCAAAATCAGGAATCTTATGATCTCTACTTGGTGCTTTAACTCTCTCTTCTTCATCAATTTTAGTTTCTGGAGCTCTGCGTAAAAAACTAGGTATTTCAGGCATTTGTTCTCTGTTTTGTTCTCTAGCTCTTCTTAGCTCACTAGGTAATTGATCAGCAATCGGATTATCTCTTAACATTCCACCTGACATAGCTATTTCATTATCTCTCTCATCAGCTGCGTTCATCATTTCTAATAATTTTTTCTTCTTTTGTGTTTTTACATATTCCTTTATATCAAAAGTATGAACTTCTTCTTTCTTACGAGTTGGATATTTAGCAGGAGGATATGTCTTTCCCCAATTCAATTTATAATATGGAGTAAACTTTGTCTTAAATGGTTGTTTTCTCATACGTAAGATAATTACTTCAAACTGTTTCATTCTCTGCAAGTCAGATACAGTAACTAATGGTGTAGAAGCAGTTTTATCATCTTTCTTAGATTTTTCTTCTCCACACATTTTAGATATTTCTTCTAAGGCTTTTAACTCAGTAGTAATTAAATAGATAATATTACCACAGTTACCCTTAATAGTTTCTGCTTCTTCTTTACCATAGACATCATCTAATTGAGCAAAGTTTTGAATAATCATTGTAAAACGAATTTTTCTAGAACGAGCTGCGGTAATCATTGTAGTAACATCTTTTAATGGCGGCATATTTGCAAACTCATCAAGCAAGAAATTAGTTCTAATAGGTAATTGTCCTCCATGTTTTTGAGCTACTCTAATTAATGTTTCATATATTTGTTTTAATAAAATTGTAACTAATGAATGATAAGTCTTCTTTTCATCTTGAATAACGATAAATACAGCAGTTGGTTTTTCGCCAATACTTTCTAAATCAATATCACTGTGACTTAACATTTCAGATAAATTTTCACGTGAAGCAAATAATTTAACTTTTTGCTTAAATACTGATAAGATACTACCTTTTGTTTCGCTAGGAGCCATAATTGTACTTGAAGCATTAATGCTTGCAGCACTATTTGGGTCTTTACTAGCAAAATACTCTTTAATATACGTTGATCCACCAAATTTCTCTTCACCTACAGTAGTAGCAAGAGAAATACTGTTAATATTAATTTCATCTTCTTTAGCATCTTCAAATAATCCTAGAGCTACTCCAGAAAAATAATCTGCTGAAGTCTTTTCCCAAAATGGATCAGCATTTTTGTTTGATTCATCATATAAGATATTTAAAGCTAAGTCATCTAATAACTCAATAGCTTTATCTTGATTACCAGATTTATACATTTGATATGGTAAAGTCATTGGATTCCAGGCATTACCATTTTGTGGATCACGGAAGTTTAATAACAATATTTGATAACCTCTAGCTCTAAGCATATTAGATGTTTTTTCATAAATTTCACCTTTAGGGTCAGTAATAATCATTGATTCTTTTGCCTTAGCTAAACTATGTACCATAGGCAAAACAACTGTTTGAGTTTTACCAGAACCAGTAGCACCAATTACCAATGAATGATACTCACCATTATCAACCCACATTTCATTTTCATTAATCATTAAAGGTATTCCGGATGCCTTAGTACTTTTCATATTAATTTCAACACGGTTTAATTCTTCTTGAATCTCTTTTGCTTTAGCCCATCTAGAATATCCTTTATCTTTTTTAGAGGCTCTAATACCAATTCCTTCTTCTCTTTCAAAGAACATAGAACTAACACTAGCAAACAAACCTAACAATACTAATAAGTATAAAGCCAATGTTGATAAAATCATATCAGGTGCAAAAGCAGGAAATGGATTTAATCCAGCAAAGTGTCCTTCAGCTGCCATTACATGCAAATTAGACACGATTAAAGCTATGATAAAAAACAAAAATCCAGCGAAGACACCAAAGATAAGCAAATCATCAGGATCAGCTCTAAATCTAAACTTCATACTTTTCCCTTCTTTCTCCTCTATATTATAACTTAACTTTTGCAAACTGTCATTATTTTATTGATTAGAAATCAATATTTTAAACTTATTATCTTGAAATTCATATAACATATCAATTCTTCCTAAATTACTATATTGGAAGCAACTAATTATTATTTCATCTTTATTATCATCATTTACATCCATGAAAGCTATTACTTCCGGAAAACATCCTGCATATACTTTATAAGCACGAGTTTCATTATATAAATAACTTATTTCCCCTTCTTTAACCATAAAAACTATTGTAAATACTTTATCAGGAGTACTATTAATAAAAGCATTAGTAATAGTATAAAAATCTTCTACTATTCCATCACTATCATAATCAATACTAATTTTAGTTGACTTTGTAAATTCACTTTCTGCAGACAAATCATTATCTAATAAAACTTTCTCAATAAATTCATCACTTGAAGCATCTTCTTCAACAAAGGTATCTAATCCCATATTATAATTTGATCTATATGCAAATAGCATATCACTAAGATTAACAGCATTTCTTTTATTATCAAAACCATACCATTTATCACTATGAACTAAATAGTATTCACCTTTATCTTCATCATTATCAAAGATTTGATATTTTTTCCAATTCAATGTTTGAAAATCAGTTTCATTAGATACTTTTTTCCACCTTTTTTGTGAATAATTCCAAGTGGTATTTTCACCAACAACAATAGTTGCTTCATAACTTTCTTTTCTTATTGGATCTACACAAAAAGCTATAAACATAATTAATCCAAAAACAAGTACCATAATAATTGAAATAATATATCTTCTTTTCATATTATCACCTAACCAACCTTAAATAAATTCAATGTTTTTGTACTTTGTGGAGTATATTTTCCACTGCCCCATAAATCTGTATAATTAGTAGCTGGATCTAACATTTTAACAGTATTTCCATTTATTGAATCAATTGCTACCCAATGTTCTCCCCTTGGAGATACTTCAGCAACCATATAATAACCTTTACTTTGATAATCTTTCATAGTATTAAGTTTTTGTTCTTTAGTCATACCACTTAAACTGATTTGATTAACATATTTAAATGATGATAATTTATTAATAGGTGCATATATTAAATTACCACTACTATCAAAACCACCATTTTGATTTAAGAATTCAACGAAAGTTCCTGGATTAAAATTAGCAATACTTGTTTGAACTCCACTCTTAGCAATTAACATAGAAATTGATGTTACTAAACAACCTATTTGACCAATAGTTCTTCCACTATTACCCATTTTGACATTAGACCAAGATGCTCCAGCTTGTTTCCAATTTATAAAATCACCTACAGTATTTCCACAATTAACGGAAGACCCTCCAGAACAAGCTGCTTTAGTAATGTTAGTAGCTCCATAATTTCTACTTCCTTGATTATATATTTGTAAAAGTATTTGTTTATAATCTAAGCCTTGATTAGCTAAAGATATCATCTTTTGCTGTTCAGTTTGTAAATAACTACTATAAACTATATTACCTTTACTATTAGTAAGTACTTCTCCACTTGTTTGACTAGCATAGGTACGAAGTGGAGAATTTTGAGACAAAGCTTTCTTTGAAAAGCCTTTATTATGTCCTTGACCACTATATACTTGTCCCCATTGAGCATCTGATCCTGAACAACCTTTATCTGGGTTGCAGAACACTTGATCTTGTGTACAAGCGGCAGCTTGTAATATCCATTTATCTCCTTCTTGCTTTAAAGTTCTCCAATCTCCCATATCAACATGTCTAGCTAAAATGTAACTTCTAGCTGCAACCATTTGAGCTTTAACCGCTTCAGCTGGAGCACCTTCACCTATTTCAGCATAAGCGACACCTAGGATATATGTTTCAAAAGGTACTAATTCTTCTCCAGCTAAAGGTTTTCCAAAGGTTCCACCATAGTCATGACCATTAGCTTTACCACATTGCATTAATCTAACATATAAATTAGTTAATTGAACGTTCTCAGTAACATTACCTTTACCTTTTATATAATATCCTTTTATATCATATGAACATGTTCCTGTTCCAAAGCAATCAGTGTAATCTAAAGTAGGATCTCTATTAATAAAATCATAGTAATTATCAACATAATTAATTACCTCTTCAGCCATTTGTTTTCTCACACTTTCAGTAGCATCAGGTAAATATTTAGGAAAGATACTATTAATTAAATTATTTTTAAATGTATCTTCATCATAATATCCATTTTCTAACATAGCATCTGCTATTTCTTTAATGGCACTTTCAGTCATATCATCATAATCAATTTTAGCTCCATTACTAACTAAAACATGATAAACTGCTACAATCTTTAAAGAATCTATTCGTTTACCACTAGCTAGATACTCTAATTCTACATCATTTACTCTTTCAAAAAATTCTTTTTGTTCTTTATTATCAGTATCATAGTCAATATCACCAGTATCTCTACCAGTAAAACTACTAATACCTATCGCATCTTCAAAATCAGAGATAACATTAAGTACTGATGAAAGTAATATTACAATAGAGCTAATTAATAAAAATGCTATTGCTGCTCCTAAAATAATTTTTGTTTTAAGAGATCCACTAAAGAAACTTTCTCCCGGTTTTTTATCATCTTTCTTTTTATCATCTTTATCATCACTAGAAGGTTTTAATGGATTACTAAAACCTCCTCTTTTACTTCCACCAGTTGTTTTTCCACCATTATCTTCTTTATTTGAAGCAGAAGAAGGAGAAGAACCTTCTTGTTCTCCTCCTAAGTTTTCTTGATTTTCTTGGAATTTTGGAACATTTTGCCTTGTAGCATTTCTTTGTAACATATCGCTCAAAGCAGAATCCCCAGGCATTCCTGCTTTTGCCATTCTATTAGTAGGAATGTTATTCATTTTTTTAGCTACTGCTTGACTAACTTTTCCACCAGTTAGTTTATCTCCCACTTTTACTGCTTTACCAGCAGCATTAACATATGGATTAGCAGAGTGTTGGGCAATATCAGCAGCACGCTGTACCATTTGGGCATTACGCTGTTCTTGAGCAGCATTTTTAGAATCATTATTGCTATTTTTTCTATTTGCTTGGTATGCCACAACATCACCACCTAACTTCTATTTTAGAATCCTCCTCCTGTTCCAAAGGAATCTAATTCTTCTTGTGTAACAGCAACATTTATTCTCATACGGCGATGTCCACAGACAAATAATGCCTCTCCTTGAGAATAATGTTTAATACTTTCTTTTTCACTTTCATTTAAATCAATAAGTAATGATAAGTCTTCAACTGCTTGTTTCTTAAGACCCATTACTAGGTAATAAGAAGAGTTATCAAATATTGCTTTACCTTGTGTAATAACAGCTGGATCAGAGAAATCACTAGGTTGTTGTGTAATAATAACTGTACCAGTATTATATTTACGAGCACGTCTTTGTACTTGAGCTAAGAAATCAGCTCCTAAAGCGTTATTATCACCTAACAATACGTGAGCTTCATCAACCATTAATACTGTATCCACATTAAAGTCTAAGCATAAACCCCAAGCATACTTTAATACACTGAAGAATAAAGCATTCTTAATTGTTGAATCACTATTCATTAATTCTTTAATATTAAATACCATGAAGTCACTATCTTTAGTTATAGTAGTATGTCCATCAAAATAGAATTTTAATTCATTAACAATTGGTCTTACTTTTAACTCAAGTTTTTCCATTATTTCTCTTTCTTGAGTTTGTTCAGTCATAGACATAAGTCTTCCTTTAATAGTTGCATATACATCACTAAATGTTGGATAATCTTCTGAAGTATATCTAGAAAAATCAGTAGTAAAATCTACTCCAAAACGTTTATATGTATCTTGAACAACTTCAGAAAACATAGTAAGTACTGCTTCTTCTATTGAAGGATCATAATACTTCATAAAAGCTTTTAAGAATTGTAGAGTTCTAGTTAACACAGTATAACCTAAACCTTGTTTAATTTCTTCTTCATCAGCATCAATGACTATTTCAAGTGGATTAATAAGTCCAAATTCTCCACCTTTACCAATATCAACTGTATCTCCACCAAAAGCACGAGTTAAATCTCTAAATTCATCTTCAGGGTCAATAATAACTATTTGACATCCATTACGAATATGAGTTCTAAGTAATAACTTAGCTGCAGTAGATTTACCAGAACCAGAAGTTCCTAAAATAATCATATTGGCATTATTTCTATTTGTTTCTTTACGTATTTTGTATAAGAATTGATTGAATAAAATTACTCCTCCAGAGAAATCTACACCTAATAAAGTAGATAATCCAGGATCCTTGATACTATCAAAGATAAACGGATACATAGCTGAAATAGTAACTGAAGGAATCGGTGTACCAATTCTTGATTCTAATTCATATGTATCTTTATCTGGGAAAATTGGAAGAATAGATTTTAATACTTTTTCTTGTTCAAAACGAAGTGAAATTGCTCTTAACTCCATTGAATCAAGATAATTCTTAACATTTAATTTCTTTAATTCTAATTCTTCTTTACTATCAGCAGTAATCATAATATGCATTTGAAAATCAAAGATTCTTGCTTGTGATCCTGCTAACATAGAAGTAAAGTATTCCAAACTTTCAGCATCTTGTCTAATTCTTTCACGAACAGTTTGGTCTTTTTCATTTTGATATCTTTCTTTTAATTCAGCAACTTGTTTATTTAACATCTTTGCCATATCAGCCCAAGGTACTGGTATATGTTTAACTACAACTTTAATACCAGACATATTAGTAAGTGTAGATAAATAACCAGGCATAATATACTTAGGATATGACACAACTGTTAGAATAGTTGCATATTTATCACTAATAATAAAATCACTAGAATTGAACTGTAATCCCTTTGGAGCTAATTGTCCTCTTAAACTTGTACTCATACAGGCATCACCGTTCCAAACTCAGTAGTATTTCCACCATTTAAGAAGTTTTCTAAAACTAATCTTAAATCTGAATTACTTATTAATGAAGCATTTAATCCACAAGTTGCTAGACCATTAATCATTTGACGAACTCGTTTTTGTACTTCATCAGCATTTTTACTTCTAAACATAAAGTAATACTCTGTATCAACAATATTATTACGGATAAATGTTTCTCCCTTTTCGATATCTTGCATAATTAACTTACGAATTGCTGGTGAATTTGTCTCATTAAGTAATAATTGCATCTGTGACATATAAACTGATATGTCTACTGGTCTATCAGCTACAATTAACCAGAATTCATAATCTATAGTGTTATAAAAATTTCTTAACCCAATCAAAATATTATTTTGAGTATCAGGATCCAAAATAAAGATATTTCTAGGAGAGATCTTTACCCCACTAACTTTATAATTATCTTTAGTAATAATCATATTATTTTGAATAGCTCTTACAGGTAACCAGTCCTCTGTAAAACCACTAATACTACTTCCTTTTTTTGTCGCCACTTTTATAACACCAACCTTTCCATCTATACTTTTGCCTATTAGTTAAAAACTCATAGGCCTCAATTATTATATTTAACATATTATGATAATTTGGTACTGGCATAACAAGAAATCCTGTTATAAGTGCCGGTGCCAAACCAATAATAATAGATATTGTACTATCAAATTGAAGGAATGCGAGTAACAAAAGTGAAACAAGTATTCCTGAACCAAATAGTGCTAAGTCAAAAGGTCTAAACCATCCTAGTATCAATTTACCCCTTTTAGTATTAGCAGGTATTAAATATTGATTAAACATCTATTATCACACTCCTTTTTATTTCTTACTACTATATCTATCATTTGCCTTACTAATAGCATTTCTTCTATTAAGTTCTGAGTTGTAGTCTTCATAAGCTTCAATACCTTTGTTAATAGAATCTCTATCTGTAACATTTCGTAAATTTTCACTTTTAAACGCATCATCATTAAGACTACCATCAGAATTACGAGCAGCATCAACATTTACAGTTCCAGTAATATTTGCATTATTAATAAGAGTCATTAATCTATCATCAATTTTAAATCCAGCATCTTCTAGAGCTTTTCTTCTTTCATCAGATGTATGCGTTGAAATATAATCGTTTTCGTTTTCTTTAAGAAGGAAGCCTTTATATCTTTCAGCGTCTTCCATGCTAATTGTATAACTACCTGTAGAACCATTTGCTTGTCTGGTTACAATATCAAAATGTGTTTTTCCAGCTGCTTCTGCAGCGCTTTTACGAGCCATGAAATCTTTATAGTTAATTCTTCCAGTTACATCTTCTGTTGCTCCATTATTATTCTTGTTAGCTCCTCGCATTAGGTATTTGTCACCTTTTTTAAGTTCAGCTCCAGTCCAATCAGCCTTGATCATCTCTGATGATACCCTAGACTTAACTGCTTTTAGAGCATCAATTCTAGTTTTATTAGTACTAATTTGACGATCAATTGCAGCTGCAGATGTATCTCCAGTTCCAAATTGTTTCAATGTAGATCCCATTCTTCCAAATAGTGTTGAACCATCATTTCCTTTAGCTAACTGAGCAGCATTTCTTTTTTGCATTGCTTCCATAGTATTTTTAAATCTATGATCCTTAGCATTTACTGCGGCAGCCGCTCCGGTTATTCCACCAGCAACACCTCCAGTTATACCAGCTAACAAATGCTTTCCTCTATTTCTAAGTCTTTCTGATGCACCTTGTGGAGCTTTTCCAAAAGCTTCTCTTGTTTTATCAGCCATTTCACTAGCTCTAGCACTAGCAATTCCTGAGCCAATCATTCCTCCAGCGGCAGCTCCCATTCCTAAGACTTTTCCTACACCACTGAATATTCCTGCACCATCATCTTTGATTCCTAATATTTGTTTGATGAACTTAGGTGCCTCTTTAGCAAAGTAGAATAATCCGATACAGATAAATATATAAGTAAATACTTTTAATACTCCTGTACTTGAAGTAACTATTCCTTTTGTTAACATTTCTTGAATTATATAAAGTATGAAGTATACTGCAGCAATTCTAATGAATAAATCTAAATATGTAGATGTTAATGCTTTTACCCATGCATCGAAAGCATTATCTTTTCCACCTTTAGGATCCATATAACTAATAATTGGGATTGGTGCTAATAAACGTAACACAGCTAATTTAATAGCACGCATTGCAACATCAACACAGAATCCTAGTAAAATAATTACAAATATAACACCAATGATAGTAGAAACTAATGGCATATATGTAAATACATACATCTTACCTTTCGTATCAGTAATACCTGCAGCTCTTAATACACTGTCATCTGGATTACAAGTCTCATTTACATAACTAATAATCTTTCCTGGATTAGCGTCTACTTTTTTATACTCATTAATTATTGTGTCATCAATATCTTGACACATTCTATTTTCGTTTATTTGATCAGGTTCTTTTCCTTCTTCTTGCTTATATTTAAAGGTATCAGTTTCTGGAAGTAAGTTTATTCGATAAAAACCTTTAATAATTGTCGAAGTAAAGATATTAGACGATGTTTTTAAACCCTCATCATCTTCTCCAGCTAAGAAGTTACTCTCATCTTCTTTGACTCCCATAACCATTTTTCCTATTGTATTATTCTTTAGAATTCTATGTTGTAGAGAATATAGAGTACCAAATAACAAACCATTATTATTAATTTGTTTTTCAAATTCATTACTTGCAGAAGGAATATTGATTGGTACTATTAAAGATAACATAACTAATGCTGTACATATACGCATAATTAAGTTATAAGCACCTTTTTTAGAATCATTAAAAGAATCTGGGTTAACAATTCCCCTTAGGACTGTCATCGCAAGTTGGAACAACACAAAAATTCCAATTATTAATTGAACTCTTTGATAAAATCTAGTGATAACTCCAGTACTAAAAATATCAGCAGAAGCTACACTAAAAAACAATTGATAAACAATTCCTAATAAGGCATATACTGATCTATCTAAGAATGAAAAGAATGTTCTGATAGCATCACGTATTGCGCTTCGAGGTTCTGTGTATGATTCTGAAAACACTATCTATCACTCCTCTATTTAATTCCACAAGTAGGATCAGATGTAATTCCAAAAGTACTAAGAAGTACTTTAACTAATATTGGTAAAAAGAACAAACTTGCAGCTAAAATCAATCTAGTAGTTAATTTCTTAGTAGCTTTAGCCATTGCGTCATCATCGCTTTTAATGATAACTTGTGCAAAATCTATACTACTAAGTATTACTACAAGTAATGGTCCTATAATTTGAACATAATTTAAAATCTTTTGAACTAACCATGCAACAGAATCTTCATCTTCAGGATTTCCTAATAAAGTATTACAATTCTGATCTTGGTCATAGTTCTCTGTTGCTTTTTTAACATCTTCAGTAGGATTAGCTAATAGTTCTACAGTATTACTAAAGCTACTATTATAATCTTTTTTGGTCATAGCAATAGCTTTAACAGGAGTAAACAAAAACATAGTAGTAATTGTGATTAAAATTATTAAGAAAATTTTTTTCATACTATCACTCCAATATGCATAATATATCATATTAATTATATCAAAGCAAAAAAAAAATAGCAATGAAATTACTATTCTTTACAACCTTTTTTAATTTCCGTTTGCAGTCTTCCAGCAAGCCTTCCAACTAGTTGCATCCGCATCGCTGTCGCTACTAGCAATTAAATTCATAGCAAAATAAACTAAAGTTGGTACGAAGAATACTAACACAGCATAAATAAATCTTTGAATTAATCTCTTTTGTGCAGCCTTTACTTCCTTCTCATCACTAGCAATAACTGCCTTTCCTAAATCAATAGTACCATATACAATTAAAGCAATCGGTATTATAATAACAACTACTTTCATTGCAGCTACTATAACTTTTACAATTGGTAATAATCCTCCACAAGCATCCATAAACACATCTCCTTTACAACTTTATAATATCATATATTTTACAACAAATCAACGCCTAAATAAACCAAATATCCTATTAGATCCATCTTCTCCACCTGAATCACTTGCTAGTAAACCTAGTCTAATCAAGAAATCGTTAATTACACTATTACGTTTTCTTTCATCAAGAGGTGGTATATTGTAAAACACGTGTAAACCGGACTCTTTTTCAAAATCAGAAATATCATGGTTTAATAATAGACTTTTATTTAAAACCACTTTTTGATCTACTAATTTACTAAAAACCACTTTATTTCTACTAACCAAAGCATTTAGCTTTATTGTACTAGGTTCCATTAGATAAATGATTTCATCACATATATTCTCACCTTTAAAATTATTTAAATCTAAAAGAATAATATTCTTATCTTGGTGTCTATCTATTTCATTTTTAATACTAGTATCATTAGTTGAAATCATATTTTGGTCGTTGAATAACTCAAAATCTTTTTTATTAATCTCAATAGCTATGACTTTAGCTGACCCATATGTCATAGTTAATTCTTTTTTCATCATATAAATTAGCGTTGATGCACCTGCATCTTCAGTAACATTTTTAACACCAATAACTGTCGTTTTTCCTCCTGCTTTTGGTGCTATTGAAGTTGGTGCTTCTAAACTACTATTATTATTTTCATTATTAGAAGGACTAGAACTATTGCTTGAACTAGCCATCTTTAAAATACCTTCTACATCTTTTAAGGTATTCGATTTTTTAATTAAAAACTTTACGCCATTTAAATTAGTAGTAAAATTATATATTCCCATAGAAATTAATTTACTTAAAAAATTAGGAGTACATAAAGAACTACCTTCTGGTAATACAAATATTATTTTATCAGCATCTAATCCTTTTACTAATTCTTCATATGATCTTAGCTCTTTATACTGCTTAATAGCAGTTACATCTAAAATCATTTTACTATAGAAGAAGTCTTTAAACATTTCTATTAACTCTGAAGCCTCAAAGGATCCGTTAATACTTTTAATTATATCTACATCAATATTTGCTAATTTACTTTGTAACTCATTACTCACTATAACATTCATTTTTTATTCTCCCGATTTGCACTTTTCACTTGCAGCGGCATTAAGTGTTGTTACACCATTAACAACACCGTTGCAGCATTCATTTTCAATTTCTATAGCTTTTGTATCACCAGTTACATGAAAAGCACTGAATGTAGTTACATACTGAATAATAGGAATTTCAATATTTACTTTAGTTACAATACGATAATAGCACTTTGTTTTTCTATCAGCATAACTTTCTTGCTTTGTTAATAGAACACAATAGCCATTTTCTTTTACTACTCCACCTGTGGGACAAGTAATAGTATCTGGTTGATACCCAATACTATTTGCATAATTTGTTAATTCAGCAACACAATCTGTAGTGCATTCTCCATTATATTTTTCATATGCTGATATAACTTTATCTTTCATACGAAAAGCCTTAGTATAATTAACATTAAATGCCATATATCCTAAGGCGAAAACTATAAATACAACTATAATAAAAATATTAACTGCTCCACCTGTTGCATCTCTCATTACAAATCACCTCAATTAATCGGTATTCAACACAATAAGTCTGGTGTCCCCTGAAACCTGGAAAAATCTAAGCCCCATTATTCTATTTACTAACGGAAAGCTGATATCAACTTGAGTTATTACTCTGTAGTATTTGTTCGTAGCAGTATTTTGACCCTTCAATGATCCATCATCTTTAACTTCACCGTAACAGAACAATCCTTCTACATTAGTATAATCATCCCAGCATTTCAAGTTAGCAGGAGAATAAGCAATATGCTTTGCATACTTTCTAATTCTCTGCACACATGCGGTATCAGATACGGGTGCTGCTCCAGCTTCATTAGTTGGAAAACATCCAGAGCCTTCATACTGTTCGATAGATGCAATGACGTAGTTTTTCATTTTAAATGCTTTGGTGTAACTAACTGTAACTGCTAGTATTCCTTCTACAATAATTAGAAAAACAGCAATTAAAAATATATTTAAAATTCCACCAAAGGCATCTTGCATACTATAATCCTCCTATTATTTATCTTCGTATGTTGAAATATTTTCCCATTGTTTATTAATTGAATCTTTAATCATTGGCCACATTAACCAGAAAAATCCGATAATAGCTGCGATTGCTATTAATGTGATAACTGTTAAGTTTAATTCTCCTGTAGCTGCTTTCATATAAATATCCCATCCTTTCTTTAACCTAAAATAATTATAACAAATATAAATTATTAAAACAATACTTATTTTTTTAAAATTAGAACATCATCATCATTGAAATTAAGATTACTAACATTACACCTGCTCCTGTAACAACAAGCATAATCATAGTCTGACTTTCCATGTGATTTAATCTTTCTTTATATTTTGTCTCTCTTGCTTTATTTTGAAGACTTGAAACTGTTCTAGAGAACATCATAAGTCTTTCTTGTTTTCTTTCTTGAGAACCAATTCCTAAACGATATAAAAGTCTCATCATTCTCATTGAATCTCTTACAGGATATGTATTAGCAAATTCCATATAAGGATCAACTGTTGCATCTCCTGAATTGATTCTATCAATCATTCTTCTTAATCCTGGTTTAAAGATATCTGGCGCATCACCAATTGATTTACCAATAGCAACCGGTACTGTGTAGTGTTGAATAAGAATCTCTAAACTCTTCAAATAATACGGTAACATAACATCTATTTCATGTAGATGTTGTTTATAATAACTTTTTAATTCTAGATAAGGCAACTTAAATGCCCCTAAAGCTACTACAATAGCTAAAACTAAGTTTAAAAAGAACTGAGAATTGATTATTTCATAAGATGTATTATTAGAAATTGATAAAACCAATACTACTACGAAAGCTATAAAAGCTGTTGATATTCTCTTAGAATATAACTGATTTACATCAACATCTTCTCCATATCGAGCATACACTAAGAATTGATAATCATCTTCTTTTAAAGCCTCTAAATATTTTTGATTATCAGCAAAGAATTTATCTTTATCTATAGTATTATTATAAACTAAGATAAATATTATAATTGCTCCAATTATTAATATCTCCATTATTCAGCACCTACATTCTCATTGTAATATTTTTCCCCTTTTAAAAGGAAATATGTATTTACTATTAATACTCCATGCATCAGCACTTGAATATACCATCGCTCTAATAACACTAAGTAAGTTTCTCTACCTAATAAGTATTGAACTAACATTACCATTAAGTATAATGTAATACCGAATGTTAAGAAGTTTTTATGGAAAGATGCTCTTTCAATTCTATCACGATAAACACTTTCTACTAACATATCGATATCTAATTGCATATTTTCTAATGAATCTGCTGAGTTTTGAGCACCTTCTTTAGTAATTTGTAAGAATAATTGATGCATATTTTTAACAATATAATATGGATATAATTTACTCATATAGTCTAACGCTTCATCAATAGTACCATTATCATAACTCATTGTAATCATTTGCTTAACATCACTAAGTACTGGATCTTCTAATACTCCTGAACTAGCCACACCTTCTAAGGCTTTAACAAATGATTGAGTAGTAGCAAATTCCATAATAACATTTGATGTATATACTTGAACTTGTTCGAATAAGAATTCTGAATAAGTCTTTTTACATCTTAAATATGTTATATATGGTACAAAAGCTACTGCAATGACTGCATAAAATATACTTATAATTAAATTGTAAAAATATAAATATGTAACTACAGCAGCAAAAGATGCAAATATAGAAACTTGAATTGCATATTGTCTTGGTGTATATTCTTGTCCTAATTGTTTTGTTTTCTCACGTACAACTTTAAAAGAATATGGAGCAAAACGATCATAGGCATTTTGAACTTGACCAACTACATATTTACCAACATTATCACCTTTGTAATTACGATATAAATAAATAGCTACTACAAAGCCAATTATTATAAATAACTCTGTAAAATACATAACTTCAACTCCTTCTATCCTTCTAATTTTGTAACAGTAGGTAATGGACTAGCTGCCACATTTCCAGCAACTGGTGCAGTTGCTTGTACAGCATTCTGAACTGGCGCCACAACTTGATTATCAATCATTGAATTAACAGCAGGCGCTGCAGATAACAGAACATCACCATCTTTTATAACTGGTTCACTAACCTGTCCTTGTTGCATCACTGGTGCTGGAGGTACAGGCGCTTGCATTACTGGTTCTGGAGCCGATTGACTCTCAGTAATTTGTGGTTCTACTCCATCTTTATTATTAACTTCTTCTGGAGCAGTATTATCTGCTTCAGGAGAACTATTATTTTCAAATTCTTTTTCTCTCTCCTCTATTTCAGTAAGAGGTAATTCATCAGGTAAATCTTTGATAATGCTTTGAACTTCAATATTTTGATTTTCAATATATTCGATCAAATGAGCACTAGGCTTACACATTATTGGTTTACCAAAAATCTTTTGATAAATAATTCTTGATCTAGGTACATTATCATCATCAACATAGAATTCAGCTACTTCATCTAACTCACGATGGAATTTACCATATTCTTTACTATAAAAAGCTTTAATATGTACACCTAATTGAATATAACGATATATTGTTGTCAAAAATTGATGTACATCCAAATCAGTTTCCATAAGTGAATATAAACGATATGGTATAGCAGATGCTTTATCAGCATGGATAGTTGACAAGATATTATGTCCTGATGAAATAGAGTTACGTACAGCAGAAACAGCTTCTGCAGAACGAACTTCTGATAATAGAATCCATTTCGGATTCTGACGCATACAAGTAACTAAAACATCAGAATATGAAGCAACATTATTAGTTTTCATTGCAACTATATCTCTCTGTGGAAAGATTCTATCTAAGTGCAACTCTAATGTATCTTCAATAGTAATAATTTTTTCATTAGTCTTTGTATGACTTGCTAAATATTTTACAAACTCTGTTTTACCAGAACCTGTTTCTCCAGCAACCATTATATTACAGTGACCTTCAACACATTTTATTAAAAAGTCATGTATAGCTGGAGTAAAATAATCTTCTTGAATTAGTTTTTCTTTTTCCAAACGAATCTTCGCTGGAGTTTTACGTATAACTAAGGCTATTCCATTAGTTGCGATAGACTGATGAACGAAATTCATACGAAGTTCAGCAGATTCAGCATCTAAGAATGGCTTAGCGTTATTAAATGTTGTTCCCATTACGTTTGAACATTGGAAGGCTAGCTTCTCTACAAAGTCTGGAGTAGCACCTTCCACTTCAACACGCAAGGATCCTTGAGTCAATGAACGAATCCAAATTTGCCCATTGTTATCATAGGAAATATCGGTAATATCATCGTTATCAAGTAACGAACGAAATGGTCCGAAATCTAATTTATCAAAAATGTTTTCGTTCATTTAACTCACTTCCCTTTATTCTTCTCTTTTTTTATGAATTTTCTGTCCAAACAGTATTTTCATTAATCCAATTCTTTAATTGTTCACTACTAATTTCTAGTTCTCCAGGTTCATCTTTAAGACTTTCATTTGTTGGAACTAATGTAATAGTAGTTTCATAAGTTCTCATGTAAGTTGCTTTTGATAATAATACATAGTATTCTTCAGGAACTGCAAATACAATCATTGACGGAGTTCTATTTTCATCAATGTTTTGGAATACTGGTCTACCAGAAGAATCCTTTACAGCTAACACTTGAATATTAGATATTAATTTACCATACATAATCTTATTAGCTTTAGCTAAATCCTCAGCTGATAAAACATTATTATCTGGTAATTTAAATACTGCTTTTAACCAGATATCAATATAATTTCCTGGATATACTGAGTTACCATAAGTAGCAGAAATTGATGTAGGTAAATTAAATAATACATATCCTTTTGGATAATCCAAAATTATGTTTGCTGGTAATTGTTCTTTTTCAACAACTGAACGCTTGTAAAACAAACTTCCTTTTGGAATTACCACATCTGCTGCTGAATACTTATCAATAATTTCACTCTTATTTCTGATTACTTCACCTTTTAACATTGTAGGTGGTACTTCAGTAGTATCAATCATTGATTCAGTTATTTGTGTTCCAGCAGATATTTGTTCAGATGCATAAGGAACAACAACTGGACTGATTGCTTTGTTTATTCTCATTGTATATGCAATATATAATACGAATATAGCAGCTATAACACCAACTACTGTTACTGTATTTTTATTTTGCATAAATTTTTTAAAGCTTGTAGTTAAATTTCCCATTTTATCCTCTCCTTATCCTTATTTATTTAATATTTTACAAGCATCACTATTTTTATCTTGTATTCTTTCTTCTACTGCGACATCAGTTAAATATTTAGTTTCTAGTATAGCATCATAACTAGTACTAATATCGCCTTTTACTTCTTGATCTCCATTAGGAGTTTTTTTAGTAAATGACATAACTGTTGCTGAATCAACTTTTACACTAACTTTTGGTGGTACTTCGTTAATATCATAGAATCCTATTTGATAATCTCTTGTAGTATCTACGCTATCAGCGAATCGATAAAGAAAGCTCTCAACGAACTTTTCTTTATCTAATCGGTAAACTCCACAAGTTCTTAAATAGTACGTATCAATTGCATCTTCCATTGCTGCATCAGTTGTTTCTTTTACTAAGTAATAGTCCAACTCACTACCTGTTGAATAATTAGTTAAGACATTTATTAGTAGTAAGGTAATTATACTAAGAAGTATAATTCCCACTGTTAACATACCTTTATTCATATACTATTCACCCACCTTATGAACATTGTTACAATTGTCTGAATCATATTTATCAACATTGTTACATCCAATCAATGTTTCTTTTAATACTTTATTATTAGTAGAACTTACCTCATCACTTCTAATAAATGAACTCTTGTATGAATGCATTCCGTGTTGAGTAACCATTTCACCTTTGTAATCTGCGTAGTTTCTATCTTTATAACCCTCTTTAATCTTTTGTAATTTTTCTCTTGATAAATCGAAGTAATAATCAAGATACTGATCACTATAAACATTAATACCTGTTTTTTGTACTTCTTCTGCATATGCTGAAGGTACACTTTGGTTCTTTCCTTTTATAGCTTCAATAGTAGCATATGTTGACCAGTTAAATCCTGGTTGACGAGAACCTGACTGACCATTTGCTGCTGGGAACATATTATTTAAGTCAACTGTTCTAATACGATATGTTTCTTCATTTGGAGTATTTGGATTACACTTTTCAATATTTGATTGTGTTTCTTCTGTTACCTTAGTAGTTTTAGAGTTCAATGCATAGAAACATGATATGTCAAAATTCCATCCATAATATCCAAAGTTTCTAGTTGAAGCATTAATATTCCATCTATATTTACCATCGACATTCCAATTATCAATATCGCTTTCAGTTACTGTTGTTACTGTTGATGGACTAATACATTTCTCACCAACTACTGTATTATCATATGATGTAGTATGGTTATTATCATATAGACCATAATAATATTTCCACCATTTAACATTGACATCTTGAGCATCTAATGGCATACAGAATTTATTCTTTTGTTGTTCCCAACCATCTTCTTCTTTTTCTGGTTTGAATGAAAGTTCTCCAGTTTTATCAATTAACCAATCTCCTGGGAAACTCCATCTTGTATGATATTGAAGACCTTTTCCACAATGTTCATAACATCCTGCATATTTCAAAATAATATTAGTTTTAAGAGCAGTAGTACTTGCATTAGGAGCACAATTGGTATCATTACTATCACTTATTAAGCTTTCAGGTTCAAAGCTACTTTCTGTATAAGGATACTCAACTGTTTTTATTGTTCCTTTTCTATTTTTATAATCAACTTTAATTGTAAATGTTGCTGTTTTAGTTGTACATGATGCAGATGCTTTACATTTATTAATTGCTGTTTTGTAATTATTTACGTTCTTAGCATAGTCTTTAATGAAGTCTGCTTTATTAACATAATCTGAGCTTGGCTCACATCCAGAGAAGAAGCATGGATCTTTACAAACTTCTCCATTATCATATAATCTCTTTTTAAATCCAGCTTCTGGAACATATCTTCCGTGATCGCCTGCTGTTCTTCCTGGTTCATAATATTTGTAGTAGTTGGCATATCCATTACCACTCCATCTAATACTATCTCCATCGAAGTGATGATGTCCAGAATAACTAAATGCTGTAGAGTATAGTTTTTTGCTTTGTGCAGTGTTTGTATCATTATTTGTTTTATTTGCTTTACTTGTTTTAGAATTCTTTTTATATACTTTCTTGTAACATTTTTCATTACATGCTTTTGTATATTTTCCACCATCACAAGACCTTATACAAGCTTTATATTCATCATTAGCTCCAGCTTGATGAACATGTCCAGGAATATCATTACAATAAGGTACTGGAACACACATTGGTTTATGTTCTGGAGGTGTTTCGTTTACTTCTGTAGAACATCTAACTCTACTTGTAACTTGAACTTGATATTCAAAACAAATTCCTGCTTTAGAAGCAACCGGAGGTCCATATTTAACTTCTACAGCCTCTTCGCAAGTTCTTTTACAGAAATTCTTTACTGTTGTTTCTTTTGGTTCTGGATTTGCTTCTCCTTCCCACTCTGTGTACCATTTATATGTAACACTTTGTTGTTCAACATTATAAGCATAATATGATTGAACGTTAGCATCTATATTATATGTTCCATCACTTTTATATGTTAATAGATTTGAATAATCAGAAGGTGAATTAGCATCAACTCTACACTTCATATCTAAAACACCATTTTTATCTTTTACTACAGTTCCACCTGGTTTATCATAGAAATTTCTATTTCCATCAGTATAAAAATAATGACCTGTTTCAGAAGCTTCCTTCTTAATTTGTTCAAAGCGGTCGTTTGTGAATAACCATGGTTGACCACTTACATCTTTAGCAGGGTCAAAACCGATTCCGCTTTTTGTTAAAACACTATATGTTGGCCATGTAGATAATGCTGTTTCAATTATATCTATCATTTTACCTTCAGGGAAAATATAAACTGTTTTCTCTTCAAAACATTCTGGTGCCATATTTTTATAATATGTCTTAGCTTGTTCTGAACCATCATATAGTTTTAAAACCTCAGCATTTATCTTGCTATTATGATTTTGCCCATTTCTAAGAGCTTTACAAACTCCATTATATAGAGCGCTGTTATCTTCTTTTAACTTACTTTGATCACCTGATTTAAAAGGTATTACAACTTCAAATTCACCAGATTCAAATGTTGCGGTTGTTTGTTTTGCAGCTTGTTTTGCTTGGAAAGTAGGCCATGAATCACAAGCTCCATCTTTTGAAGCTAAAGCTAACCTAACAACTGCTGATTCTCCTCTATACTTATCATTAACAGTAAGTTTTACTTTATGATCACTAGTAACTTTTCCTTTTTTTCCATCAATTGTATAGAATCCATTTTCATCTACTGAAAAACTATTTGTAAAATATTTAGTATCAATTCTGATAAATCTAAATTCTCCATTTTTTACTTTAAATTCAATAGCAGTTCCTTTTTTATCCCAATCATAACCGATATGATAATAATTAATTAACGATTTTAGATTGGCATTAGTACAATCAGTTGGAGGATTAGTTTTCTTTGAGCTACTTGGAGCAGCATTAACCGTTATACTAGGAATCATCCAAATTATTGACATTAATATCACAGTAAGCAATACCCCAATTTTTCCTCTATGCTTCATCATATGATTCTCCACCTTTCATTTGTTCTTGTATTATGTCATATTCGCCAGTTGTTTCTACTTTAACTTTTTTAATTCCTTCATTTCTTCTCATTAATCTTCCTGATACTAAAAAATGTGTATCGCTTGATTCTCCAAACATGTTTGTACATGTTGTTAGGATTATAACTTTATCACTTTCATCTACATCCGTATTATATTTATACAAACTGTTTTTTCGAATTCTTTCAATTTCATCATGCATTTCTTTATCAGTATATTTTTTGTCATTATATAAATCTAAATCAGATTCATTCATGTAGTTAACTGCGAATATTCGATAAACATAATCTTCTCCATTGAAAGTATATTGAATAAACTGATTTTCTTTAGCAAAATCATAATATGCAAAACTCATCAGTTGTTCAAATCGTGTATGATCTTTATCTAACAGTGCTGGTTTAACTGCTAAGTTTTTTATATTATGACCAGAAATATAAATCATATTATTTAGCTCTTCAAAATCAGCTTCTGTCCATCCAAAGTCTTCAGTTTCATAAACGAAGTTATAGTCAGGAGCGTAAATAATCGGAAAATCTATGTTAGTTCCTTGTACTCTTAACCATCCAACTGTTTTTTTCTCAGGTTTGTTATGTTTTTGTCTCTTGCTTAACTTTGAAACTCTTGAAGAAACTCTAAAATCAGTGTTAGTTAGCACTTCATAAGCTCCAACACTGATTATAAACACCAGAAATATTATTGATATAACAATCCAAAAAATTGCTTTGTTATATGTTTCTTTTTTCGTTTTCTTTTTCACTTCTGACACCACCTACTTCTCTATTACATAAGGTTTATCCTTAGTACCATTACCACTATTGATTATAACTTTTTTATCAAAGAAAGCTACTGGTCTTATACCATATTCATAATATATAGATTCTTCTCCATACATTATTACTCCAATTTCACTCATTCCAGGATTTTCTATATCACTAATCGTTGAATTAACAATCCAGAAAGAATGACTTAATGAATCATCGCTTGCTGCACTAAACATTTCATACATATTAGGAGATGAAATCTTAGTTGTATATTTCTTTGTTTCTACTTCTTTATTATAATTTGGTTCTCCTCTGTAAATTGGTACTTTAATTTCATGATTTACAAAGTATTTAGTATCAATAAACTCACTAGAACGATTATTTATAATGTAACCAACATTTCCTTTTTCTTCCGGATTATATGTTAAATTACCAGTTAAAGCATCCGAATAATTAACAATTACGTAATCCTCACCATCATGTAATGATCGTTCAGAGATAACCTTAGTAGTTCCATCTGGATTAGTATCAACTATTCTCCATAAAACTCCACCATAAGTAACATATTCACCAGTATATCTTGTATTCAAATCAACATTTCTTTTTGGTTTGATATAATCTTTTAATTTATATGGATCAGTAGCTGTACCTGTACCAGAAATAATAAGTGAATCTCCTCTAATTGTTGTAACAGGTCTAACTCCGAAATTATGAACTTTATCAAAAGCCATATAATCTTTATCAGTACCAAAGAAATATGCTCTATTAGTATAAGCTTCTTTCTTATCTTTACTATTACCTAACCATGTTATAGTATTCATTTCTAAATAACTATTTTCTCCACTATTAGCAATAGATCTATTAATATCGTCTATCGATAAAAGTCCAAATTTCTTTTTAACACTATAATTATTACATTGAGTAGTATCTAATGTCTTATCGCTAATATCCATATTACAATATTTTGCTTCTACTATTAGTCTTTTAGCTTCGTCAGTTAAATGACTTTCATAGTAGTTAAACCATTCATCTATTGCATTATAATTGACATTAGCTATATCTTTATCAGCAACAATTTTAACATCATTACCATTAAGACCTATTATTCTAAATAACATATTAGAAAAATAAATATAATTGTTTGGATTATTTCCAACATAGTAATCAGCTTTTCCAGTATCTTTTTTTATTGTAGATGCTAATTTTTGAACTACTGTTACTGTTCTAGTTACTGTAGTTTTATTACTTAAACTATCAAAAGCAATATAATTAATCTTGTAAACTCCTACTTTAGAAGTATCTACATTACCTTTTTTAGTAACATCTTTAACATTTAATCTACCATCTGAGTTATCTACAACACTTTTAACTCCTAAGTCTTTGAACTCTTCGCCTTTATCAACAGTTATTTCTGTTTCGCCAACTAGTTTTATTTCAGGTCCTTTGTGATCTACTGCTGAAGTTAAAACTCCACACTCTAAGTAAGTATAGTATTTGAATTCTCCATTAACTCTTTTTACCTTTACCCAACTATTAGAAATAGAACATGTTTTCTTAGTATATGGAATAAAAACATCTTTCTTCATAAATGCTTTATCATACAATGTACTAAGCTTTAATGTTTTAACTCTTTCTCCTAAAGGCAATTCATTGCTGTATAATTCAAAATAATCTTTAGCAGCCTTCTCAACCATCTTTTCATTTCTATGAAAAATTATCATAGGATAAACTACTAAAAACCAAATGAATAAGCACACAATAAATACAGTAACAGCTACCCTTAATTTATTCTTCATTATTTCACTCATAAATAGCTCCTTATTTCAACTTATAAGTATACTTCTCATTTCTTATAACATAGACAATACTTAAGGTTTCAGATGCCGCAACTTCGTCAGGGACTAGCGTATAAACACTCTTTCCTAGCGCTTTTTTATTGAATGGATATTTAAACGCTACAGAGTGTTCCATCTTATTATTATCTATATAATTTATTTTACCATAATCGGAAGAAAAGTCAACCATCTCTTTGCCCTCAAAATTGATAGATGCAAAATCTATTTTTAAGACAGAATACCCTTGTTCTGCAACATAATTATCTTTTTTTGTATAACAATGTTCAGTATTACAAATTCTCCTTGTATAACTAATCTCTTTAGCAAAACTATAAGCATCTAAAGAAATCTTTTCTTGCTTAGGTTTAATCTTTAAAACTAAGCTTTCTCCCAACTTCAATGTACCTTTATCTTTAATTTTACTAATATTACTTACATTCAATTTAATTTTTCTAAGTTTTCCTTCTTTTTCTTGGTAGTATAAAGAATAATTATCTTGTTTTAAACCTTTAACAACTTTAAAAACTATTATCATATCAAGAGTTTCATCTCTTTTTACTTTCTTCACATTATCATATGTTTTACCCAAATCTTGAAATTCTTTTTCATATGTTTTTCTAGTAGTAACAAAATCAGCAACTCCATTCTTTAAATGAAAGTTTTCTAAATAAATAGTTCTAGGTGCTGATTTATTAGTAATAGTTAAATCTACAACTACAAAATTACTGTTTTTAGATATAATTTCTCCCGTATAGTTTTTATCAGTATAATATGAATTATTAACCTTAATAGTATAACCATTCGCAGAATAGAATTCTCCTTCAGAATAGCTTTTGTTAGTTATAAAAGCAAACTTATATAATCCGCCAATTATTACGATGATAAAAACACCTAGTAATGCTTTACACATAACTTCATGTTCTAAGTAAAAGTATTTAAGAACTCTTACTAATTTATTGTATTTTCTAATAAATATATTCTTATCAATTTTAATTCTAAGTTCTACTTCGTCGCGATCATCTTCAGATAATTCTAAAAACTCCTCATCTTTAGTAAATTCAAATTTATTAAGGTCCATTCCTAAAATACGCATAACAAAAATACCAATTGTAGCAAAAATACCAATTGTAAGCATAAATAATAAATCTCTTGATAAACGTAAATCAGTAGTAGAAACCCCATTATTAAATCCTTTGAAGAAACTAGTAACCATATTAAGAATCAAAAATAAAGCAATATATTCAATAACTGGTACTAAGTATATTTTCCATGGTTTCTCTTTACGTTTTAATAATAAAAGCAATAAAACGTCAATTATTACTAATAGCCAAATAGCTATATATAATCCAATTGTAATGTGTTTAGTAATAGGGTCATTAAAATAATCGTAAGTTCCAAACGCCATAAAATCATTAATAAAACTACTTACGTTTGTT
Source organism: Bacilli bacterium (assembly GCA_017512495.1). GTDB lineage: Bacteria > Bacillota_I > Bacilli_A > RF39 > UBA660 > UBA3789. The sequence goes on along the minus strand of JAFWGF010000018.1, from coordinate 3,892 downwards.
ACTTTATAAAGCACATATAGGCTTATAATTAATAGTAAAATATGTACTTTTCTAAAATGTTTGATTAAAAAAGCATATGGTTTACGAATAATCATATAGAACACTCTCCCTATTATCATTACCAGTATACAATACTTTAAATAATTTTTAAAGAAAATATTGAAAATTAATGCTTTTCTATTACGACATTTACACCACCACTAATTTTATTATTATTAATAGTATTAGATAAAATATTTTTATCTAATACTATATCTACTTCACTATCATCAATTTTTTTATAATAATTATAAGATTTTATAATACTTTTCTTATCATAAATAACTATCTTTTTTAAATAATAATTATTAGTAGTATTATTAGTAAATTTAAATTTAATATAAATTTGTTCCTTATCAGTAACATCTAAATAATGATTAATACTATCTAATAATTTAGTTTTATATACGATTCTATCTTTATTACTATTAATGACTATCTTATAGTTCATAGCTTCTATTTGTTCATCATTACGAACAGGAGTAGCTTCTTCAGTAATAGTGTTTTTAGCTAATGTTTCATTATTAAACAGTGATAATAAAATTATTAAAATGACAATTTTTTTCATAATTCCTCCACAAAAAAACTTATTCATTAATAGAATAAGTTATTTGTCTTAAAAAAATTGTCGAAAATTATTTAATCTCAGTTATTTCAATATCATAACTTCCATTAGGACTTTCAACAGTAACAATATCCCCTACTTTATGATCAAATAAAGCTTGAGCTATAGGACTCTCGTTAGAAATCTTAGCTTCAAAAGGATCTGCTTCTTGTGAACCAACAATTTTATATTCATCTTCTTCATCGTCATCAACATACTTAATAGAAACGGTATTACCAATTCCTACTTTATCTGTTGAAACTTCTGCGATAATAGAAACATTCTCTAACATTTTTTCTAATTGTTGAATTCTGCTTTCAATTTGTGCTTGTTCATTTCTAGCAGCGTCATATTCAGCATTCTCAGATAAATCACCTAGTGATCTTGCTTCTTTGATAGCTTGTATATTTTCTGGACGTTGTACATTAATTAAATCATCTAATTCTTTCTTTAATTCATCCAATCCTTCTTGAGTTAAATAAACTGTATTTTTATTTCCCATTTAAATCACCTCTATTTATGTAATTACTATAGTTAGCATATTAACATGTCATAGTATATCACATTATTTTTTTTAATTCAATAGTTTTTTTCCATAAACTTCAGTGGAAAAAAGTAGGCATATTATAACATAAAAGTCTCAAAAAAGCAATATTTACTTATTAATTTCTCTTATGAACATTTCATCTGTCATACCAGCAATAAAGTCAATTACTTTTCTTTTATCATTAGTGTTAACTAGATATTCACTACTTTGATCAGCTAAGAAATTATAAATAACACTATTCTTATTTTTACATTTAATATCATTTAAATATCTATCAAATATTTTTCTCATACCTTTAGAATATTCTTCTATCTCTTTTTTAGTCATACTTTTACTATAAATATGTTCATAATTGAATCTTTTTAATTTAAATAAAGCTTTATACACTTCATCACTCATTTTAATATATGGTTTATCCATACTATTAGTAATGATATCTATAATAATCGTATTAACTATTTCTTTGTTATTAGATCCTAAAACACTAATAATATCTTCTGGTATAGTTTCTCTTTTTATTTTTCCTATTCTAATAGCATCTTCAATATCTCTTCCAATATAACCAATAATATCACTAATTCTGACAACACATCCTTCTAAAGTCATAGGATGGTTTTTAGATGATTTTTTTAAATCTTTATAAGAGTCATTAAGTTCTTTTAAGAACTCTTCTTTATCTTTTTTTACTGGTGTATATTTTGAATCTAATATTTCACCATTATGACACATAATTCCATCTAATACTTGAATAGTTAGATTAAAACCTTTACCATGATTTTCTACACACATTAAATGTCTTACACTTTGTATATTATGCGCAAAATACTCATTTAGTTCCTGTAAAGATATTTCGTTTAAAATTGCTTCTCCAGTATGTCCTAAAGGAGTATGACCAATATCATGTCCCAAAGCAATAGCTTCAATTAAATCTTCATTTAAAGATAATGCTCTACCAATAGTTCTAGCAATCTTACTTACTAATTGAACATGAGTAATACGCTTACTAATATGATCATTTTCTTCTCTAGTAAATACTTGAGTTTTATCTAAATACCTTGTATAAGATAACGAGTGAATAATACGATCAATATCATGAAAGTATTCAGGACGAATATCAGGATCATCTTCTTTTAATCTAACTGCATCTTTATTAAAAGAAGCATATTTACTCAAATGTTTTTCATTATTTAAAAAATTACTTTTTGCTTTTTCTAGACAATCCATTTTTAACACCCTTTCTAGTAATTTTAAATGTATATAACAATAAGATAGGTAAAATATAAATATATGGAGACATATATCTTAAAGCAGATGAGTATGGTGAGGCAATCATCAGAGTAAGCCATAATGTTATTAAAGGAACACTTAAAATAATTATTTCTTTTTTCTTATGTTTTCTAGCATATAAATTAATTATTAGTAATAAGAAAAAACAAGCAGCCGGATTTAAATAACTACAATACACATAATAGAAATGCGTTAGTTTCCCTTGTATATCTTTTGGAAAAAGTTCTTCATGATAAATATGTTTACTCACTTCTGCTCCAATAAAAGATGTACTAAAAAAAGTACTTTGAGATTTATCTAATTTATTAATAGACCATAAATGATAAGTGTTTAGTAAATAACTCTTTGTATAAGAAGAAATATTCTTAGGAAATTTACTGATCCAAAGTAATAAGAATTTTTTAGAATACTTATTAAACTTTTTATCTTTAAAACTATTATCATATTTTACTCTATCAACACTAAATACTTCATAGTTGTTCGCAAGATTTTTTTTAGGATTATCAATAAACTTTTCTAATAATTGATAATCTTTTTTACTTAATCTATTTGGATGATATTTAACAAGATAACTTATCTGTTGAATAGGAACTGCATACATTTCTCTTTTTAATTGTTGAGCATTCAAAGTTTTTGAAACAATCGCTGGAATAAATAAAAAAATAATTATCAATGATAAAAAACTTAAACACTGTTTCTTATATTTCTTACCATATGCTGAAAAAACAATTATTAATGATAAAAGTATTACATATATACCATTGTTTCTAACAGATATAGCTACAGCAGAAACAATAAATAAATTTATTAAAAATCTTTTATTAGTTAGAATCTTTCCTTTAGATTCAATAATCTCATAAATAAAAACAAATAGTAATAGTATAGCTAAAGCAAAAGAAGTATCCTTGTTCAAAGCTACATTGTAACAAGCTATAATGAGTAAAAACACATAGTAACAAATCAAAAGAATAGTAAGTATCTTATTATTAACTTTTTTATTAAACCAAATAATTACATAAGTAAGTATAATACTTGCAATTATTGCTTGAATAATAGACATTATAAGTACTGTAATTGTTGGAGTAAATAATGCTTTCAAAGCAAAGAATGTAATAGACATAAAAACTCCATATATTATTGGATGTCCTCTTGTCAATGGATTATACATCATAAATAAAGTATCATTTAAATAGACAGCTGGATAATAAACAATCAAATAGAATATTCCCATTGTTAGAATGGCTAAAAAAATTAAAAATATTTTTTTTCTGTTTAAAACCAGCTTACTTTTTTTAAGAGGAATTTTATCAATCAAATAAAACAATTTATCTAATAAATAGTATATTAAACAAGTTAACAGAGTGACTTCTACTATGAAAAGCATATCAATGTGAAACTTATTAATAAAATAATCT
>JAFWGF010000017.1 GCA_017512495.1 Bacilli bacterium | reverse complement strand
TCTTGTACATCATCTAAATCTTCTAATGTATCTACTAGTTTCATAACTTTTTCTTGTCCTTCTTCATCTAATTCTACTTCCATAGTAGGAACATAAGTTAATTCACATTCTAAGAATTCTTTTACTCCATTTTCTTCTAAAGCATCTCTTACTTGAGTAAAACTATTTTGATCAGTAGTAATTACATAACTATCTTCTATTTTTTCAAAGTCAAGTGCTCCTGCATCTAAAGCCACCATCATCATTGTATCTTCATCATACTCTCCTGGTATTACAATAGATCCTTTTCTTTCAAACATATAGCTAACAGAACCATCTGTTCCTAAATTACCTCCTGCTTTAGTAAAAGCACTTCTAACAGCAGAAGCAGTACGATTACGGTTATCTGTTAAACAATCAACCATAAAAGCTACTCCTCCATGTCCATAACCTTCATATCTTAGATTTTCATAGTTAGCAGCATCTGCAGAACCAACAGCTTTATCAATAGCCTTTTGAATATTATCCTTTGGCATGTTTTGAGCTTTTGCTTTATCTACAGCTAAACGTAGTGCTGCATTTTGATTAGGATCAGGACTACCACCTTTAGCTGCGACCATAATTTCCTTAGTTAATTTTTGAAACATCTTACCTCTAGCAGCATCTAATAATCCTTTTTTTCTATGAATAGTTGCCCATTTTGAATGTCCACTCATCGTATAACCTCCTCATTTCTTCGATAATATTTTATCATATAATTGAATACTTTTAAATATTAATTTATGTTATAATTAAATTAGGTGATAATATGAACCTAAAAATTAATAAAAAAACTTATGAAATAAAAGAATTTAATGATTTTAAATCACGTTTCAAATCATTAAAATTTGTTTTAGATCCATTAGATTACATAATTAAGTTTCCTAATAAAAAAATTGCGAATACATATTTTTTTGTTCAAAAGATAGATATTTGTTTTACAGATAATAAAAATAGAATTCTAAAAATAATGGAAAATGTAGGAACAGAAAAAATTATTTTTGAACCAACTGCAACTAATACCTATTACTTACCACTTGGTTGTATTAAAGAATATAAAGTTGGAGATATTTTAAAATAAAAAGACTAAGCTTTTCTTAGTCTTTTTACTTTAGTAATTTTTTTACGTCTTTGATTGCATAATTTAATAGCATCTTCAGCTTTATTATTAAATAATTCATCACTTGAAAGTAATTTAATCCTTCTTAAAACCGGACCAATTACTCTATTATCAGCAAACTCATTATATATTTCATTTAGTGCTTCTACATACTCTTCTTCTTCGTAATATCCTATATAGTAGTCTTTTTGATAATCATATGTCATAGGAAAAATATTATAAAAATAATTCTTAATTATATTGGCAGTTCTAACGTTGATAAAATTATAACTAAATTTTCCTATTAGTTTACTAGTCTTTTTAAGATCATAAGTAAGAAGTAATCTTTTAATTTTATTTTTTGCTTCTATTGATTGCTTATAATTACCATCAATATTAAAATTATCAGCTAGTTCATAGTTTTCAATTAACTTATGTATTTCATCTTCAGTTAAATACTTTTTCATTTCATCAATAACACCTTGAAAACCATTAACTAAGTAACCATCATACATTTCACGATAACCTAATGCTAACTCAATATCATAAAATACCGAAAGAAATGAATGTGAAGAACAAACAACACCAGTAATAATATGCCTACAACGATCACTAAGATCTTTATTTAATTTACAATTATTAGGAGAACTATCCATATCCATATTTCTAAGTTTTAAAATTAGATAAAGATCTTCTAAATTAATATCAAGATCATCACAATGACCTTTTTCTTTATATTCAATAATTGCTTTATTTTCAATACAAGTCATTAAAAAATCTTCTATTTCAGTATTAGCTTTCAAAATATTAATACGATCTTGATTCAATATATTTATCTTTTTTAATCTACTAATAGTCATTAACATCATAGACATAGAAAGTCTTTCCATATACAAGATATAGTCAGTATTAGCTATAAACTTTTCAATATCCTTAAGTGGAGCATATTTTCTTAATTCATTTATTAATCCTCGTAAATCACTTGTCAGATATAATTCTTCCATCTTTTCTTTACCAACAATTTTATCTAAGTAATTTGCAATTTCTGTTTGGGCATAATACGCACCATCACTATAAGCTGGAAAGTATTTTTTACACATTAACTCAGTATAACCTTCATTAATAGCTACACCAACAGCTTCTTGGCGAAAACCAATAAACTTAGTACTATTAGTACTAGCTAAATGAAACAACTCATGAAATATAGAATATGGATCTACTAGTTGAATTTTATTCTTTAATGAAGAGTATTGCCCTGCAATATTTCTTTTCTTTAACGATGATCTTTCTAATAAATATGTATTACATATCTTTGCTTTTCTTATATTCTTATAATAATTATTTAATTCATTTTCATTAAAATTACTTTCAACGACATCATTAAACCATTTAATATCAGAATAAAATTGATTTTTAGTTAGTCTGTCTAATGCATCTTGTGAGATATTAACACTTCTTCTTCCTTCTACAGGAACTTTTATCTTTGAAGCATCTATTTTTCTTGGTAATAATTCTCCTTTTAGTCTTTTATAATCTCTTTTTAGTTTATCATAACCATCGGCTACTAAAAATGCACCATATCCAATTAATAGTATAGGACCATTATTTATTATATCTTCAAGCACTTCTATTAATACATCTTGCGCATGATCTACCATCAGCCATTCCCCCTCTAACAGTGCCATATTATATCATAAAAACATAAAAAAAGCAAGTTGCTTAGCAACTTGCTTTTATTCCATTCCTTTATATACAATTGTTTTTTCAATAACAGTTTTTATATTTTGTTCAGTAAATGGTTTCTCTAACATATCAACTATATCATAAGTAAATGCACGATCAATTGTTTCTTTTGAAGAATCTCCAGAAATAATTGAAACTGGCATCTTTCTTAATAAATCATTTTGTCTCATATATTCTAATACTGCAAAACCATCTACCTTAGGCATATTTAAATCAAGTAATACTATTTCAATAAAGTTATTATCTTGATTAGCTTTTATAATACCAATAGCTTCTTCTCCATCTTTAGCAGTACCAACATTATAATCATCACTGAAAATTCTTTTTACGAAGTTTCTAATGATATTAGAATCATCTACTACTAGGATAGTTTTAGAAGTATATACTTCACCTTTTACCTCTGATGAACCACCGGTATCATTATTAGCATTAGTTACTGTTTCATCACTATTCATGTATTCTTGAATTAATACGATAGCTTTATTAGTTTCATTAATCAAATCATTAATGTGATTAGTAACAAAATACACATCTCCTGCTTTACTTTTCATTTCATGTTCATAAGCCATATCAGCTAAAGCCATAAAGCCAAAATATTTAGCATCACTTTTTAATGAGTGTACAATAATAGCATAATTATTCATATCAGAATTATTCATCATTTCAATAAGCTGATTAATCTTAGTATGAATACCTACTAAAAACTCTCCAATAGTTTCATTATATGTATTCGCATCACCAAATATCTCTAAACTTTGTTTAATGTCAACACCATTTTTTTCTAAGAAACTTATATCTTTCATATTAATTCACCTCTACTATAATACGATTATAACTTAAAATAAGATAAAAAACAATTATTTATTTTACTATTTACGTTTATTATATATTACTGGATATGGATTATGATAGTCTTTTAAATATATTTTTTCTAAAGTACCCATATTACTATCTTCTACTCCACGTTCAGCTAAATATAAAATTGTATTTAACCAGTCTTGATCATTCTCAAAGAAATCAAATATATCTCCATGAGGACCACCCTCACATAAAGCAATCATAAAATCGATGTTATTTCTAGTTGCAGAATCAATAATATTATATGTTGCTTCACAAGGCATAAAACCAATCAATAAATCAGTATCTCCTACCGGAGTATCTGAATAAAACTTTTCTCTAACTAAAGTAAAATTATCATTACTATGTTCACGTCTACTTAATCTAGGATCATAAACAGTTATTTTACCAGTAGTTTGCTTACTAGAAATTCTTTTAGCTAAACTTGGTATAATTCCTCCACCTACTTCAGTAATACTTCTCTCTTTATATTGAAATTTATCATCTAATAAATCAATAAAAGCTAAATACATATTATCTTCATATTCTAATAAATCTAAATTATCATATACTTCTCTGATTAAATCAGGGATCATTTTACCTTTTTTATGACCTCTAGAAGTATACTCAAGTATATATTTTTTTTCATATTCATCAAATATCTCTTCATTATCTATAATAAATCTAATTACTTTATCATAATCTGTATACAACCTCTGTCCCATAAAACCACCTAACACTAAGAATATATCATAAAAAAAGATTGTTATAAATAAACTTACAATTTACTTATAATCAACTTTTATTAAAACTGGATAATGATCACTTGTATTTATATCAGTAATTCTTTTTTTACTAATTAATTTAAAATCATCAGAAATAAATATATGATCAATTGCACGATGATACTTAGATATTTTTAATGTTTTATCTGAAACATCAATATGCTGAATACCTAACTTTTCTAATTCACTAACAAAATTATTAAATATTTCTTTATTAGTTTTTAAATTAAAATCTCCAGTTAAAATAATTGGATTATTATCTTTCTTTAATATCTTTAAAATCTTTTTTAATTGTTTTTCTTTAACACTATCATATTTATATTCTAAATGAGTATTATAAATAGAAACAATTTTACCTTTATCTTCAATCTCTACTTTAGTCATAATTCTCTTAGTAATTGAAGGTAAAAAAGGTAAATGATAAGTTCTATTACTAATTATTTTTTTATTAGTAATGATTGGAGTCTTTTCATTATAACGATTAGGTATTAAAAAACGATATGTACCACAAATATAATATGATAAAGATTTTAAAGCTTTAGTTAAATCTTTATCTAATCTAGAATATACTTCTTGGAGATTATAAATATCTATATTTTTATTTTCTAATAAACTAATTATTTGATCTCTTTTAGAAATATCATAATTCTTAGAATCATTTTGAATATTAAATGTACATATCGTTAACATAACATCACCTAATCTTTAAAATCGAAATAGAAGTCTAAGATTCTAACCTGATCTCCTTCTTTTGCTCCCATTTCTATTAATTTATCATCTATTCCCATTTTTCTTAGTTTTTTAGCAAATCTATAAACTGCCTCATCACTAGAAAATTTAGTCATTTTAAATAATCTTTCTACTTCTTTACCAGATATAGCCCATAAACCATCATCTTCTTTAGTAATAGTAAATGGTTCTTCCTTTTTAAATTTATATAAAACATGACTCTCTATTTGAGATTCATCATATAAAGGATTACTTGGAATAGTATCAAGTAAATCAGCTAAATAATCAACTACTACTTGTAATCCAGTGTTAGTAGCAGCACTTACTTCAAAGATTTTACAATCTACTTTTTTCTTAAATTCTTTCAAATTATCTTTAGCTTCAGGTAAATCCATTTTATTGGCAATTACAATCATTGGTTTTTTCATTAATTTTTCATTAAAAGCTTCTAATTCTTTATTAATTACCAAATAATCTTCATATGGATCACGCATTTCACTACCTGCCATATCTATTACATGAGCAATTACTCTTGTTCTTTCAATATGTCTTAAGAATTTATCCCCTAATCCATCACCTTGACTAGCTCCTTCAATCAATCCTGGAAGATCAGCCATTACAAAGCTTCTACCATCACTTGCTTTAACTACTCCTAAATTAGGACTAAGAGTTGTAAAATGATATGCTGCAATCTTTGGTTTAGATTTAGAAACACAAGAAATAATAGTACTCTTACCAACACTAGGTAATCCTACTAAACCAACATCAGCAAGCATTTTAACTTCTACTTTTAATGTTTTATGTTCTCCTTCTTCTCCTTTTTCAGAATAATCTGGAGCTGTATTAGTTTGAGTCTTAAAAGCAGTATTTCCTCTACCTCCACGACCACCTTTAGCAATTATCTCTTCTTGATCTTTACGAGATAAATCAGCTAAAACTAAACCAGTGTCTAAATCAGTAACTACTGTTCCTTGAGGAACTCTAACAACTAGTGGTTCTGCTCCCTTTCCATGTTGATTCTTGCCTCTACCATTTTCACCATTTGACCCTTTAATAGTCTTTTGATAACGTAAATCTAATAGAGTGTGTAATCCTTCATCAACTTTAAAGATAATATCAGCTCCATGACCTCCATTACCTCCATAAGGACCACCCATCTCAACATATTTTTCTCTTCGAAAAGCAGTACATCCATCTCCACCATTACCAGCTTCGACTTTAATTTCTACTTCATCAACGAACATCTAATCACCCCTAAATATTTCTAGCAGCTGCATTCTCTTCTTCTTCATTAGTCACTTCATAATCAACACTTATATCTTCACGCATCTCATAAAGGCGTCCTTTACCAATAGATGTTACTCTAGCACCCACATAGCTAACAATTGAATCTTTATCTTGCATATCTGCTAAAATGGCTTTTGAACGCGCTAAACACTTACGATAATATAAACCCTTCAAATCATATACTCTCTCTTTAAGAGTATCGATTAAATTATCTTTAAACATAGCTTTTAATTCTTCATTATCTTTAATTCTATTTTCATAATAAGCTACTCTACCTTCAGCACGAGCCATCATATTTATTTTTTTCAATTCATATTTTGTTTTTGGATACATAAGTGTTCTTTGAACTTTACCAAAACGAACATCAGACTTTTGTAATGCTTTCATCTTTTTATTATAACGATCTATTTTTTTATCTACATCACGACGTGATTTAGCTGTTTCTAATTTAGCACGTATTTCTTTTAACTCATTTATTTTATCTTGATACTCACTTTTCTTAGTTTCTCTCTTACTGCGCATATTATTAAGTCCAGCAAGTCCACTTTCAGCAGTATCACTCAAGATAACTCTATCTTCATAGTTTTCAATTAATTTTTTTATTTCTTCTGCTTCTTTTTCTAATCCTTTAATAGTTATAGAATTTCTACTACCAAAGATACCTTTTTCTTTTCTTTTTAATTCTTTAATCTTTCTTTGTATCTTTTTTTGTCTATCCTCTAAAATTGCTTTATATTCTAAGTTTGCATTACCCATTATACATCACCCATTTCATCCATGGCTCTTTGAACAGTTTCCCATTCAGTATCATCTTCAATATTTTCTAAACTATAATTTTCTCCATCTTTCTTAATAATAGATACAAAAACTTCAATATTATTTTCATCGATTTCTCTATTTCTAGTGTAAAGAATATAATCTTTATCATCATATCCATCTACATTAAAAATATCTATTACCTCTACTTCAAATTCTTTTCCGTCTTCATCGACAACTTTAATAAAATTATTCATTTAAATCACCTTAATTAATTTTATCATATTTCTTTAATAAAAAAAAGAGCCAATGGCTCTTGTATTTATTCTCCTACTGGATAAACTGAAGCTTGTTTTCTATCTCTTCCTAAGCGTTCAAATTTAACTACTCCATCAATTGTAGAATAGATAGTATCATCTTTTCCACGACGAGTATTTGTTCCAGGGAACACTCTAGTTCCTCTTTGACGATATATAATAGAACCAGCTGTTATAAATTCACCATCAGCTGCTTTAGCTCCAAGTCTACGTCCTGCAGAATCACGACCATTAGATGTTGATCCTTGCCCTTTATGATGAGCAAATAATTGAATATCTAATTTTAAAAATCTCATAATTCTCCTCCTTACTTAACTTCAATATTATCTGGATATTTTCCAGCCAAATCTTTTAAAAGCCTAACCATATTATTAATTAGTATTTGAGTAGTTTGATCATCATTTTTAATTTCAATAGTCATACCTTTCTTACCAATTAAATAACTTAGACTACCTTTATCTAGTGCAAGTATACCATTTACTGTTGTTGTAACAATACTACTACAAGCACTACATACAATATCTTTACCATAATCATCATACATTGCATGGCCAAGTATTGTAATTTTTTTATACTTTTTATTCTCTTTTACTACATTAACAGTAATCATAATTATCCATTAATCTTAGTAATCTTAATTTTGGTATAAGGTTGTCTATGTCCTTGTTTTTTACGGTTAGATCTGTTCTTATTCTTATATTTGAATATTTTAATCTTCTTATTCTTACCATTCTTTAGAACTTCTCCTTGAACAGTAACATTAGTTAGATAAGGATTTCCAACTTTTGAATCAATCATTAATACTTGATCAAAATTTACTACATCACCTTCAGCACATTCTAGTTTTTCAACAAAGATTTCTTGACCTTCAGTAACATAGTATTGCTTACCACCAACTTTAATTACAGCAGTCATATTTTACCTCCTTTTTTTAATACAAGACTCGCTCTTAAGGTACACATAAGTGTTTTTACCTTTTCAATGCGGTTTGAGCATGAGGCGTCAAACATATAGATTGTATCATGAACAAGCTATATTGTCAATTTATTTGTGTTATATAAGCCCTATTTCTTAGTATTTTCAAGAATATAATTCTTATAATTTGTACATAGATTATCAGTTTCTTTATCGATATCTACTTTTATTAAAGTCATGCTTTCATTATCAGCATAGAAATAATAATATATTTTTTTATTCTCATCATAATACGTTTGATATTCAATATCATTATGAGTCTCTACTTTCAATTCAGTAAGTAATGGATATGATTTCTTTATATATTCAAGTCCTACTGCTTGCATATCTTTACCATCTTCTAAATGTTTAGCAGTACTTTTTGTTATAGCAAAAGCACAAGTATTAGTATCATTTGATATCTTAGCTAAACCCTCTATATAATAATTACCTTCTTCTTGGTATTTTGTTTCACTATATGGTCTATCTATATTTTTAAATTCATCAGGGAAAACAATATTTAATCCAAATTCTTTTTCTACTTCTTTTGTATCATTCTTACCAGCAGTATATCCCATTACACTATATGACAATACACCAATTAGTGCAAATACAACAAAAGCTTTTGGATCAACCCCTCCTTCTTGCATACATTTTTTCTTTTGTTCATTATAATCATTAGTAGAAGCCATTATTTCAGATACTTTCTTCTTACAATACTCAAAGTATTCTTTTTTAAATTTAGTAGCATAAATAACTGAAACAACAAAGTATACTAAACCAACTATTCCCATCAAAAGCATAGAATTAAGATACATTCCGAATATAGTTAAAGCATTAAATATTAAAAAGAAAGCACCTTTTCCATAAAATTTTCTATATATTAAATAAATTGAAGGAAAAAAGAAAGTTCCCCATGAAAAACCACCATTCGCAAAAGCATAAAGCTTATTACCTGTAAAAATATCTAATAACTTTTCTTCTGGATTAGTTACTTTTTCTTCTATTTCTACTTTCGTTGTAATCATATTTTCATTTTCTAATGGATTTTCTTCAGGCCTAATTGTTTGATTAACATTATTAGAAGTTTCAATAACAGTATTATTTACTGGTTGTGGTGTTTCTACCGGAGTATTAATTATATTTTGTTGCGGTTCACTAATAGTTTGTTGTGACACATTAGTAGATTGTTGTGATGCATTATTAGTTTGTTGTGGAGTCTCTTTCTCACTAGTACCAAACATATCTAACAAACTATTACTTTCATTATTATTATTATCATTCATATTAACACCTCTATTATAATATATCACAATAACTACCTTAAAAAAATAAAAAGTATCAATCGATACCTTTTATTTACAGTAAATATTACCAGTTAATTCTCTAATCATATTACTATATTCTTCATTACCTAAAGGCATCTCAAAGAAAATAGCATTATATTTAGAATAACCTTTATTTAATAATCTATTCACTTTATTAATAGATACTAGATTACCATTAATATTATAAGTTCTTAGACTACTTTTATACTCATCTAAATTAATAGATTCTAAATCTACTTTATCATCTAATTCTATTTTACTAGGAATATAATTAATTAACTCATCATCAGATATATAAAATCTCTTAGTAAGAATCTTATCTAATTCATCTTTACTATCTACTTGTACTTCAAAAGCCTTTAAAGCTTCTAATCTTAATAATTTATCACTGTTAAGTAAATTTAAATCCTCTTCTAAGTAATTATCATAACCCAGTTCAATTAATCTATCGATTATTAAAGCTAAATTATTATTACTTAAAAATCTATAATCACTAGTAGTTTTTAAAGAATTAAGTAAATTATAATTATCTAATAATTCTAAATTTTCTCTTAATAAAGTTGAATACATAAACATTATTTCTATAGATTCAAAGAAAATACTAGGATTAATATTAAAATCATATAATACTTCTAAGTTACTAGTATAAGATTGATATTTAGATGAATCTCTATAGAATAAATCATTATTTTTAATAATAAATTCTAAACTTAAATAACCTTTATCCATAAACTCTTTTATTTCAGTTACTTGTTTTAAATTACTATTTCTTAAAACTTTAATAGTTTGTTCAGTATTTAAATCAAATTTAGAAATAATTTTTAACATAGCTTCTACATCTTCTAAGCTATTATTCATAATTCTATTAATATCATGTAATCCATTAGTAATACCATAATCATGTAATAAAGCTTGATACTTAAGCTTACTATTTTTATTTAAATGTTCTAATTCAGTATTTAACTTTTCATAATATTTATGATTATGTTCAGATATTAATTCCAATACTGCATATTTAATATTTAAATCTTTAATCTTATTAACTATTTCTCTAGCATTAGTAATCTCTTCAGTTAATAATCCTTTATCTAATAATTCCATCGCTGAATTCAAATTAAAAGCTTCTTTATTATTATTTCTAATAAACTGTCTTTCTTTTTTATCTTCTTCATCAACAAATGTTCTTATTCTACTAACATCTTTAAATAATTGACTATGATCATAATTTCCTCTAATATGTTTTTTCAAAATATAATTCTTATCTTTTTCACGTAAATCTGCAAATTGTTCATCATTAGAAACATATTCAGTATCTGAAATCATTGATCTATATGCTCTATAAGCAGCCATTATTCTTAAGAAATCTAATTTTTGTTCTTTATAACATTCAAAATAACTAACTAAATCAATATCTTTACACTTATTAACTTTTTTCATATCTTTTAAAACTTTATAATAACCCATATCTTTTTCAATCATAGATGATATACCCATAACTGTTTTAACAATATTCTTACCTTTTAAATAATCAATAACACTATCTAAATTACCAGCTTTATCAATATCTACAGTAACTTGAAAAAACTCATGCATATTATCAATATCAGTAACTTCAAAAAAACCTTTAAAAGATTCAAATATTTCATCTATTTCTTCAATAGTCTTTTCACTACCATTAAGATAATACAAGCATTTCATACAGTGCCAAATATCGATATTAATAAAATCATCTATTTTAGTTAATTCATTATTATATAAATATTCTTTAAAATAATCATAACGATAATCTTTTTCATATGGTTTAGTTAATTCTAGTTTTCTTTCATTAACTAGCTCTGCAATCATATCTCTAGTCATGATTATTCACCTTCTTTAATTCTAATTCATTATCTTTAGGTCTTAATAAGTTGAATAATTCTTCTACATATTGATTATTTAATCTCATAAATTCTTCATCTTTTATTTTTTCTTTTAATAAAGATTCATTTTCTTTAAAATGAGATGCTTTTCTTTTTAATGTATCTTTGTATAACTTATCAGTATCAGTTTTCTTAACAAAAGCAGTAATAAGAGCATAAGTATTTTTATCTAATCTTGAGAATACTACTCTTGTTTTAAAAGCTTTTACTTCAGAAATACCCATTAATTGAGCATTACTTGTAAATGTCTTAACATTCTTAAACTTACCATTAATAATAGAATTAATTAATTCCAAGAAAGAATCATAATAGTCAGTAGCTATATGTTCTAATTCATCTATAACACGGATATTACCACCTATCGTTGGAACTAAAACAATTCTATTTTTATGTTCATCATTTATTACTTCATCTTCTTCAATCATTGATTTACGTAAGTAACTAATTTTAGTCTTCTCTTTATCTATTAAAGCCTTACATTCAATTAATTCTTCTTTAGAAAGACTATCATCTTCTATTAATAATTCATTTATTTCTTTAATTTCTTTATAAGATTCAGCTATTAAACGATTAATAATATCTTCATAATTATAATTATCTTTAGTTGGTAAAACACTGATAATATCTTCATAAGTAAAATTATCATCTAAAGTCCTATAATTATCTAAATAGAAAGATATTTCATCATTAAATTCTTCCTCTTCAGAAACTATCTCTGATGATTGTATAGGTTTAATTTCTTTTATATCTAAATTACATTTATCATCTGTTTCATACTTAACATGTTTCTTTAATCTATTTAATTCAGATCTCTTAATTCTTGCCTCTTTACAATCATTTTCTATTGTTTTAAGTAATTCATTACATTGTTTCTCTGTAATAGCCATATCTTATCACCTCAAAACTGCTCATATTATATCATAAAATGCGTTATTTTTCAAGATATTAGTAGTTTATGGTACACTTGTATTGGTAATATACTGACAGAAATAATAAAAGACCTTTTTATAGGTCTTTTACTTCGCGATAATTTTCATCAATTATTGAATATAAGAAACATTCTGTTTTTTTATTAGTAAGATTCTCAATATATTTACGATATCCATTTAATTGTATATCATAATTAGAATCATCAATATTCTTTAACTTATAATCGATAATTATCATTTTATCTTCTTGTTCAATTAATAAATCTATTATTCCGTGAGATAAAGTATTATCTTCTTGATATAAGAATTCATACTCTTTATACATCATAGAATTTAATTTATCTTTCATGAAATTACTATTTATAAATGAATTAATCTTATCTTTCATAGTATTAGAAATATCATAATAATCTAAATTATAATCATTAAAATCTATTTCTTCTAATATTTCATGTACTTTAGTACCAAATTCTAATAATTCTTTTTCATTAGATTCAACTAAATGTAATTTATCTTTAGAATAATGCTTTTCTTCTATTATTTTACTACTTATATTTAATTCATTTACGATTAATTTATCATTAATCTTAATTAACTCTTTATTACTCTTCTTTAAATCCAAATAATCTTTAGTACCAATAACACTACTCTCTTTAACAAATGGTAATAGAACACTATAGATACTTTTCATAATACTTAAGAAAGAATTATATTTACTTCTAGTATATAAAGAGACAATATCTCCTACTAAACTATCTTCTTCTTGTTTAGGCATGACAATAATCATCTTTTCTTTAGCTCTAGTTAAGGCTACATAGAATAATCTTATTCTTTCAGATATATCTTCTTTCTTTAAATTATCTTTCATTAATAATTTTAAAATAGTATCTTTATAATAATTATTTACATAAGGAAGAATAATACCATATTTATTACTAAAAATAATTTTATCCTTTAATTCATCAGTATTAAATTTAGAATATAAACCAGCATAGTAACAAATAGGAAATTCTAATCCTTTGGATTTATGAATAGTCATTATTTTACAACTATTACTTGTAACATTATTAATGTTAAATGATAAGTCATAATCACCTTCAAATATTTCATTTAAATAGTCTACAAAGTCATAAATAGTATTACCAATACTTTCATAATTACGACATAAATTATATAAGTATTCCAATCTAGTTCTAAATGATTTCATCTTACCTAAAGTAATTAGCTTTTCTTCATAATTAAAATTATCTAATACATATAAGAAATAATTACTTAGATTCATATTATCTATTTCATTGACTAATTCCAAACACTTTTTATATAAATCAGATTCTTTAAAATTATCATCTATAAAACAATTATATATTTCATTATCATCAGTCTTCCATAAAAAACTTCTAGATACTGATAAGAAAGTATATTTAAATTCGTTATCTAATCTATCTTCTTTAATACATATTAATAATCTTAATAGATTTCTAATTACTAAAATATCATCATCACTTTTCAATGATTCATCTTTTAGAATACTTAGAGGTATATTTAAATACTCAAATACTTTTTTATACAAAGTAAAATTCTTACTCTTATCTAATAAAATTACAAAATCATTATAATTAGCATTTCTTAATTCTTTTGTCTTTTTATCAAATATTTGGTAATTATTATTAATCTTTTCTTTAATATCATTACCTATTATAAAAGCTTCTTCTTCATCTTTAGTAATATCTTTTAAACTTTTATCATCATAAGTTAATACTTCTAAATTATAATCTTGATTAGTCTTTCCCTCATTAAGATAATCCAAATTACCAAACTGCATTCTATGACTTACTTTATAATCTGCGCCTCCTAATTGTTTATCCATAAATAAGTCAAATAACATATTTATATTATTTAATACTTCTTCTCTAGATCTAAAGTTCTTTAATAAATCAATCTTTATACCAAGATTATTATTACTATAACTATCATATTTATCTTTAAATATATACGGATTAGCATTTCTAAAACGATATATTGATTGCTTAATATCCCCTACCATATAAACATTATTCTTAGAAATTAAACTAATAAACAATTCTTGAAGATCAGATGTATCTTGATATTCATCTACTAATATTTCATTAAAACTATTAGATACTTCTTCCCTAATATCAGAATAATCTTTAACTAGTTTTATAGCTAATCTACTAATATCAGAATAACCAAATATTTCATTATCTCTCTTATAATTCTCTAATCTCTTATCAAATTCTTTTAAGATATCTACTATTACTTTTAAATTATTTTTTGTACTTAATAATTCATCTTTTATTGAACTAGTAGAATCATAAATAGTTAATTCTTGTATTTCCTCTACTAGTTTATAAATACTATCTTTAATATTTTTACCTACTGGATCACTTTTATTAGGTGTTCTTACCTTCTCAATATTTAAATTAACAAAATCATCATAAGTGTTTGCTTTTAATAAATTAGATAAACTATCTTCTACTTTAATAATAAAATCATCTTCAAAGTAATTAACTAAGTCCTTTAATAATTCTTTAATATTACTTTGTTTTTCTTTTATTAAATCTAAATACTCAGTAATATAACTATCTAATTTAGAATCAGAAAATTCATTAATAAAATAATTATCTAAATAAGTATCTTTATCATAAATAAGTTCTAATTTCTTATAAACATTTAAAATATAATTAAGTAATTCTTTATCATTCTTTAAACAAAAATCATTGATTAAATTAATAAAATCTTTTTTAGGACTTAGATAATATTCATTAAATAATTCATCTAAAATATTCTTTTTAATCATATTAATAGTTGCTTCTTCAGTAATATTAATTTTATTAGTAATATTTAATACAGTATGATATTTCTTTACTAAAGATAATGAATAAGAATCAAAAGTAGTAATATAAGCACTATCTAATAAATTAACTTCTTCTAATAAATTGTTTTTTATTATTTCTTCTCTAATTCTATTTTTCATTTCTGCCGCAGCTGCATTAGTAAAAGTTAATATTAATAGTTCATTAACATGAATACCTTGATTTAATTTTCTTAAAACCCTAGCTGTTAATACAGCTGTTTTACCAGCTCCTGCTCCAGCAGAAACAATAATATTTTTACCTTCAGTATTAATAGCTAATTCTTGTTCTTTAGTCCAAGCCATTATTCTTCACCTCCTAAAAAAGATAAATCATCTACTTTAGGATAATTAATTGTATTACTATCTTTCATATAACATATATCTTTAAAATTACAATATTTACAAGAATCATTCTTTAAATTATAGACCTTTGGATTAATAGAGAAATCACCATCTATTATTTTATCAAGACTCTTATTTATTTCTTTTTTTGTATATTTAACTAAATTAAGCAGTGTATCATTATCAATAATTTTAGAGTATCTATCAAAACCTTTATCTTCAGAATATTTTAAACTTTTAATATACTGACTATTATAATAACTATTATCAAACTTTTCTAATACATCTAACTGATCAGTAGAATAACCATTTAAATAGTATTTAGTTCTTTCTTCTTGGTCTAATTTATTACTCCAAGTTGGATAATTAAATAAGATGTTTTGATAATAAATACCTGTAAAAATAGGATTAGAAAATACTTTTCCATAATGAATTAAATATAAATATACAGGTAACTGCATATGTAATCCATATTTCATTGGTTCTATATGAGTATCAATAGTGCCAGTCTTATAATCTACAATAGAAAAATATGCATCCTCAATATTTTTACGATACATTATCTTATCAATATATCCAATAAATTCTACTTCTACTTTTTTATCTATTTTTACTGAAGCAACTTGTTCATACAACTCATCTTGATAAGTAGTATATTGCTCTTGAGATTTTAATACTTCAACTAATTTTAATAATTCTTCTTTTAATCTAACTAATAATAGTCTTTCTTTTAATGTTAATTCTCTCTTTTCTAAATATTTATTAAATTCTACTTCAAAATCAAAATTATTTTTCTTATATAAAGATAGAATATTATGATACATTGATCCTATAAAGGCTTCAAATGTATCTTCATAACTATCTACTTTTAAAACATATTTTAAATAATATTTAAAAGCACATTCATTATAACTATTTAAAGCTGTATAAGACATCTTTAATGGTCTAATAATACTTCTTAAATATAAATCATTATTAATTCCTGTAAACTGATTATTATATGTATTATAAGGTATATTATAATTACTATTTAATAAGTCTAATAAATCATCTTTTTCATTATACAAATTATAATTATCTAACATTTCAGTTAAACATATTTGATTATAAATATTAGAGTAATTATAATTATTTATTTCTTCTTTAATTACTTCTAAATTTAATTC
>JAFWGF010000016.1 GCA_017512495.1 Bacilli bacterium | reverse complement strand
TGATAAACAAGAGTTGAAAGCAGGAACAACAGAATCATTAAAAGTAAGATTTAGTTATATTGAAAATTCTGATAAAACAAACTATCCAACAGAAAATCAAACATTTACAATAGCTTTTACAATGAATTATACTCAAGCAGACGGTAGTGAGATAGCAGTTGATCATTCATTTAATGGACACTCATGGGCAACAATAGTAAATAATGTTCGTTCAGGAAATATAAGTAACTATAATGTAGGAGATACAAAGACAGTAGATATGGGAACATTAGGAACATATACCATAAGAATAGCTAACAAATCAACACCGAGTGAATGCTCAACTGAAGGATTCTCACAAACAGCATGTGGATTTGTGTTAGAGTTTGCAGATGTAATCACTGAACATATAATGAATCCATATACTTCAGGTGTAACAACATCAGGAAATGGAAATATAGGAGGATGGCCAGCAAGTGAGATGAGGACATATGTAAATAGTGATATCTATAATGCACTACCAACAGAATTAAAGAATGGAATAATAAATACCACAGTAGTATCAGGACATGGATCAACAAGTGGAGAGACAAACTTCACATCAACAGATAAAATGTATTTATTAAGTACAAAAGAAGTATGGGGAAAAGAAGGAACAACCAATGTCGTCAATGATGACACAGCAGAGGTTGAAACAAGACAATTAGATTATTATAGTTCACAAAATATCACAACAAGTAATTACTCAGGAGCAATTAAAAAGAAAAATGGAGCAAGTGATTGGTGGTGGCTGCGCTCGGCTAATTCTATCTCTAATCTCAATTTCTACGGTGTGAACAGCAGTGGTGACTGGAGCTACAACAATTCTGATTATACTAATGGTGTTTCGCCAGCTTTCCGCATTGGATTTCCCTCAGCTTAAACTGAAATTGGTTTTATAATTAAAAGATCGTATAAAACGATCTTTTTTGTTATAATAGTAGTGGAGAGTAGTATTATGAAAAAGAAGAAATTAAAGAAACAACTTAAGATAATTTTAATAATTATAGTTCTTATTTTGGGTATAAGTCTATATCGTCATTTACGCGTGAAATTCGCTGTTAAAGAAGTAGAATTATATACTAAAGGTGTGCAAGTGTTTGATGATTTAAAGCTTAGTGATCTAATTAAAAGTATTAATGGGGAATTAATTGATGATCCTAAGATAGATACTAGTAAGATAGGTACTCAAGAAATAGAATTTAAATATATTACTGATAAACATATTAAAGTACCATATACTATTAAAATTAAGGTTATTGATAATGTTTATCCTATAGTAGCTTATCCGGGAGTTAAAACAGTTGTTGTAGGTACTAAAAAGAGTGAATTTTTAAAATCTTTTTTCTGTGGAGATAACTATGATAATAAACCTAAATGTACTGTATTAGGTGACTATAATTTAAATGAGGTAGGAGAATATAACGTAGCTTTAGAAGGAGAAGATTCTTCTGGGAATGCAACTAAACATCCTTTTACTTTAGTAGTTCGTGAGAAAGCAAAAAATACTACTAATAATGCTTCTGATAAACAGGAATTTACTGACTATACATCTTATTCTGATGTTGTTGAAAAGTATAAAGATAAGAATAATAAAATAGGTATAGATGTTTCACATTGGCAAGGTAATTTAGATTTTAAAAAATTAAAGAAAAGCAAAGTAGAATTTGCTTATATACGAGTAGGTAGAAGAGATGATATTGAAGGTGAATTTGTTTTAGATGAAAAATTTGAAAGAAATATTAAAGGTTTTAATAAAGTGGGAATACCGGTAGGAGTTTATTTTTATTCTAAAGCTAATTCTAAAAAGGAAGCTATTAAAGAAGCTAAATGGGTTTTATCACAAATAAAAAAATACGATGTTGATTTAGAAATCGTATTTGATTGGGAAAACTGGAATAATTATCAAAACTATGAACTTAGTTTTTATAATTTGACAGAGGTAGCTAAAGCCTTTACTGATACAGTTGAAAAGAAAGGTTATAAAGGTATGCTTTATTCTTCTAAAAGTTATTTGGAAGATGTTTGGTTTCCAATTAATAATAGAATTTGGTTAGCTCATTATATAGATCAAACTAATTATCAAGGCAAGTATAAAGTATGGCAAATCTGTGAAGATGGTAAAGTTTCTGGAATAGATGATAATTTAGTTGATATTGATATTAGATATGAATAATTATAAGTATTTTAATACTTCAATTATTAAGTGATTACTCTTAGTATTTTTAATAATACCATTGTATTTAAATTTACCAATTCTTTTAATACTAAAAGTATCATTATCTTTTAATTTATAAGAGGAATTCTTTAAATAATCATGATTTAGAAGAATTTCTCTTTTTTTAATCATGTCAGAAATGCTACTACGATTAACATGACAAATAGTTGAGATTACTGTATCAATTCGATTACTAGAAACAATGAATTCTAACTTTTCATAATCTCTTTCATAATTACTTAATGTATTAATATCTATTTCTTCTAAAGTAATATGTGAGTTTCTTACCATTAGAAAGTTAGTTTCAAAATAATTTCTAACTATTGGAAGAATATATACATAATAGTGATTATTAATGATTAAAATATCTCCAAATAATTCTTTATCAATACCTAAAGAATAAATACTACCTAGTATATCTTGATGTCTTACAGGTACTTTAATTTTTATTTCATATAATAATACTTCTGGTTCATTATTTTTATAAAGAATAACTTTTTCACTGTCTTTATAAGGATAATAAATAGAATATTCATTCTTTTTTAATTTACCTTTTATTTCCATTAATTCTTTTGGATCTAAAAAGAAAGTACTACCAGTAGTATTTAATTTATTAATATTCTTTTGAATGTAATACATAATAATCCCTCACAAAATAATTATATCATGATATAATTATATTGGTGATATTATGATAGATGCGATAGAAATAAATATTAAAACTGGTATGCTTAGTCAAACTAATGCTTTGATTCATTATCCAAATAAAGTTTGTTATCTAAATAATAAAAAATATAATGTGGATGATAAATTCCTAGATGAAATAGTTAGTATTATTACTTACTGGAATAATGAATATGGTATTGGTAAAGGAATTGATATGGAAGAATTCACAATTACAGTTTATTCTAATAAGAAGAAAACTAAATATCATGGTAAAGGAAAATATCCAGATAATTATTCTAGAATAAAAGAATTATTAGGAGAATTAAATGTTAGATAGAGCTTTAAAGCTTTTAAATTGTAAAGAAGAATTAGAAAGATCAATTCCAATATTTAAAAAAGCATTTGTCGAATACTATGGAGAAGAATATCGTCAAGAAATAGAAGAAAAATTTAGTAAAGCAAAATTCATTGGTTATCAATCAATAGATGGTGTAGAAAGAACTATTAGAGAATTTTCTATGATTAAAACTAATGAATTAATTCAAAATATAATTGAAAAACATAATCTTTCTCTTATTGAAGAAGAACTAACTGGAAATATTTCTTTTGAAAATATCGATATTCAACCTATAAATATAATAATTAATATAGTAGAAGATAATGAGTTAGGACCAGAAGGTCGATTAAAAAAATCTCTGAATGAATGTTTAAATTTAGCTAAAGAACATTATCCTGAAATGACAATTGAAGATGTCGAAGAAATTTCTAAAACAGGAATGCTTACTGAAAAATGTAAAAAACTTCCAAAATGGGTGCAAGATAATCTTATTTATTATACTAATCCTGAAAATGTAGAAAGCAAACATGATAGTGAGTTTGGTTTTAGAAAAATAGTATTAGAAAAAATAAATCCAGAAATTAATGAAGAAAATTTTCACGAGATGTTAAAAAGACCAGAATTCATAAAATACTTAGATTTAAAAGAAGATTATCAGAAAGCTTATAGAGAATATAAAGAATCACTTGAATTGGTAAAAAAGTATCAAGATGAAGTAGATAAATATGAAGAGTTGCTAATCAAAATTAATAAGAAATATCATAATCAATTTGTACTAAATAATCTTGATGTAATTCCAGAAGAAAAAAGATTACAAGTAAAGGACTGTATAGAAAATAATACAGATGAGTTTAGAATAAATACTTATATTAACCGTGTTTATGGTTCTTCATTAACTCCAACGTTGTCGATCGGAAGTTTTTGTTCTGAATTTGAAAAAGCACTTCATGATCCTGATGAACCAGAATGGAAAACAAATCAAATTAAAGATGATAGAATTAGATGTTTTAAGGCTAATGGAATTGATTTGGGTAATAACTATGATGATTATTTAAATAATGAAGAAGTTAAAAAAATTTGGCCATCTGCAGAAAGAATAGATGAGTTATTAAAAAGCGTGGAACACTTCAAAAAATTATGTGATGAAGAATTATATGAAAGTATAGAAAGATATCAAAAAACTATTAAAGAAATTGAGGAATTAGATTTATTGGATAAAAGTGTTCAAATTGATAAGTCTATTTATAATATAGGAGGAACTTTTGTTAGTCCAAATTTGAGGAAAAAAGGTAATGATTATGACTTGTTCTCAATAGTTGCGATTAATTTTAATGATATTACTAGTAAGTATATAGATCATTATATTGTTCATGAATTAAATCATTTGTTTGAGCTTCATTTAAATAATGTAATGGGGAATACTTATGATGGTATATGTGGTTGGGATACTTTTTCTGAAGAAGATAATGATACAAAAAGATCATATGAATTGTTTAATGAGATTATTAATGAATTTATTGCTCAAGAAATCAGTGCGATAATGCATAGAGATAATGTTTATGTTTTTGATGCTGAAAACCATTCATCATATGTTAGGTCAACAAGTTATGAAAACACAGCTTTCTTAGTAAAAGAATTCTTTGAAGAATATAAAGATGTAATTATTAAGAGTAGACATAATGGAAATGTTAATATAATTTTGAATGCTGTTGGAAAAGATAATTTTGAAGAATTAAATAGTTTGTTTAAGATCTATGAAAAAAATTTTTCAGAGTATATACTATTTAAATTAAATTTTGATTTAAAAAGGGGTCAAGATACAGAATTAACAAGAATATATTATGATTTAATTGATAGAAAAGATAAAGTTTTAGAAAAAATGCATAATTATTATGAATCCCATTTAGAGAAAGAAAATCAATTATGAAAGTATTAACAATTAAACAACCATGGGCTACTTTAATAGTAGAAGGCTATAAAGAATATGAATTCCGTAGTTGGAAAACTAATTATCGAGGAGAATTCTTAATACATGCAGGATTAGGTGTCGATAAAGAAGCCATGAAGCGATTAGAATATTTAAAATTAGATTATCCTAAAGGATGTATTATTGGGAAATGTACTTTAACTGATTGTTTACTAGTAGATGATAAATTAAAAGAAGAATTAAAGAAAGATAAAGTTGTTTATCAAGGTGCTATTAATAAAAAGGACAAAGAGTATGCTTTTAAATAGAAAAAATAGAGAAAGTAAAACCAATTTATATAAAAGGTAAACTTAGTTTTTGGGAATATAAAAAATAGTTCATTTGAACTATTTTTTTATAAGAATTCTTTTAATTTATCTAAATAATTTTCTTGCATTTTTTCATAATCTTTACATAGTTTATGAACTTTCTTATCTAATGTTTTATTGTTTAAAATCTTTCTACCTTCAACAATTCCCATATTAGTACCTCTAATTAATAAATCAGCTATATTAGAAATACTAGTATCCAATAAAGTATCTTTTTCTATACCTGTCCAAAGCATAGCTTTTTCCATTGTATTAGTTTTATCAATTTCTTTATTAGTATACTCTTCATATAATTCATCTGTTTTAATAGAAATATTTTGGTATTCACTTAATTGTTTTTCTAGTAATTCTTTAAAAGTAGGTTCATCTATTTTTTTTAATATTATTTCTAATGATTCTATTCCCATTAAACAGCCTTTATTAATTTCGTTTAAAGCATCTATATTATTATCCATAATTAACCTCCAATTATAGTATGTATATAATTATTGTAAATATACATGGAATTGTTTAAATAGTAAAAAAATGATATAATCAGTACCGGAAGGGAGAAATTCTATGAAAAGAGTATTACTAGGTATGAGTGGTGGAGTAGATAGTAGTACAGCTATTATTTTTCTGCAAAAACAAGGTTATGAAGTCGTTGGAATAACTTTTAGATTTTTAGAAGAGTTTGATGATAGTGATGCGAAAGCTGTTGCGGAAAAATTATCTATCGAACATCATACTGTTGATTATAGGGAAGAATTTAAAAGAGATGTAATTGATAAATTCTTAAATGATTATTCTAAGGGATTAACTCCTAATCCATGTGTTATTTGTAATAGAAAATGTAAGTTTAAATTTTTATTTGAAAATATGGATAAATATAATTGTGATTATATTGCGACTGGTCATTATGCAAAGATTGAAAATGGTAAACTATATCGTAGTAAAGATTTAAATAAAGATCAATCATATTTCTTATATGATTTACCTAAAGAAAAGATTGATAAAATAATTTTCCCATTAGAAGGAATGTCTAAGGATAAAGTAAGAGAAATAGCTAATGAATATGGGCTAGTTAATGCGAACAAAAAAGATTCTTTTGATGTTTGTTTTATTAAAGGTACTTTTAATGATTATATAAGTGAAAATGCTAAAAGTATTTCTGGTGATGTAGTTGATATTGATACTAATGAAATTATTGGTAAACATAAAGGCTTAATGTATTATACAATTGGTCAAAGAAGAGGTTTAGATATTGGTGGTACAAGTGATAGGATGTTTGTAGTTGGTAAAGATATAGAAAAGAATATTTTATATATTTGTATTGGTGATGATAACGATTATTTAATATCTGATTCTTGTTTAATCGAAAATGTTAATTATTTAGGTGATGAAAAGGTTACTAATTGTACTGCTAAATTTAGATATAGAATGGAAGATGTGCCTGTAGAATTAGAGTATCTAGATGATAATAAAATGTTAGTAAAATATTCTGGTATTAAAAGAGTAACTCCAGGACAAGCTTGTGTATTATACGATAAGGATCAATGTTTAGGTGGAGGTATAATTACTGAAGTTAGAAAGAATAATCAAAAATTATGGTATATATAAATTGCTATTATTATTAATAAATAGTATAATTTTAAATGTGGTGATAAAATGAAAAAGTTTATTTCAATAATATTAATAATAGTTTTAAGTTTTATTGTAGTTGGTTGTGACAAAGAAAAAACTGATGCGATTAAGTTTAAGGAAGAATATGAAAGTGTAAATAATGTAGTAAATGAACATACTAAGAAAAAGAATCGTGAATTATCAATTCCCAAAGATAATCCATTTGTCTATGCAACTGCTGATGAAATAGTAAAGAAGATTAATAATAAAGAGAGTTTTATAGTTTACTTTGGATTTAAAGATTGTCCATGGTGTAGAAGTGTACTTGAAGAATTAATTCATGTAGCAAAAGATAAAAATGTAGAAACTATTTATTATGTAGATGTATTAAATATTAGAGATACTAAAGAGATAGCAGAAGATGGTACTATTACTACTACTAAAGAAGGAACAGAAGGTTATATGAAGTTAGTTGAATTATTAGGTGATGTTTTAGAAGACTATAGTTTAACTAATGAAAGCGATGAAGAAATAAGTGCTGGGGAGAAAAGAATTTATGCACCTAATGTAGTGTCTATTTCTAAAGGTAAAGCACTTCAAATGGAAACAGGTATTAGTGATGAATTAACTGATCCATATTCTAAATTAACTAAGAAAATTAAGAAGTATGCTTATAAGAAATTCGAATGTTTAGTTAAATGTTTGGAAGAAGAAAGCAATACTTGTCAAAAAAATAGTTGCTAAAAAGAAGAGTTATCTTCTTTTTTTGTGGTATAATTAAATAGTTAGGAGGAATATGATGAATAAGCCATTAGTGTTATGTATATTAGATGGTTGTGGTGTTCGTGAAGAAACAGATGGAAATGCTTTCAAGAACGCTAAGAAGCCAACGTTTGATATGTTGATGAATAAATATCCTCATTCAATATTACAAGCAAGTGGACCATATGTAGGACTTCCTGAAGGACAGATGGGTACTAGTGAAGTTGGTCATATGAATATAGGTTCTGGAAGAGTTGCTATGCAGCCTCTAGAAACAATAACTGCTTCTATTGAAAAGGGTGATTTTTTTGAGAATAAAGAAATACTTGAGGTGTTAAATCATGTAAAGAATAATAATTCTGTTTTACATATATTTGGATTATTATCTGATGGAGGAGTACATTCTCATATTAATCATGCTTTAGCTTTACTTGAAATGTGTAAAAAAGAAGATATTAAAGAAGTTTACTTTGATATTTGCTTAGATGGAAGAGATACTTATGAACAGAGTGCTTTAACTTATTTAGATGAGCTAGATAAGAAAATGAAAGAGTTAAATCTAGGAAAAATAAATACTATTTCTGGTAGATATTATGCTATGGATAGAGATAATAATTTTGATAGATTAAAGCTTGCTTATGATGCAATTGTCTATGGAAAAGGACCTGTTTATAGTAATTATAAAGAGCTTATTGAAGAAAATTATAAAAATGAAAAGTATGATGAATTTGTAATACCGGGTATTATTGATTCTAAACCTTTAAATGATAATGATGGAGTAATTGCTTTTAACTTTAGAAAAGATAGATTAAGAGAAATGTTTACTTTATGGACTAATCCTAGTGCATATGAAAAAGATGCTAATGAAAAAGAATTAGAAGTAAAACATTTTAATAATTTAAAAGTACTTACAATGTATCCAGTAACTGAAACAGTACTTTGTCCTCATGCTTTTAATGATTTAGATTTAAAAAATATTTTAGTTGATTATTTACATAATAATGGGTTAAGTCAATTAAGAATAGCTGAGACAGAAAAATATCCTCATGTAACATTCTTCTTTGATGGTGGAAAAGAAGTAGAATATGATGATATGAAAAAGATACTTATTCCATCACCTAAAGTAGCTACTTATGATTTACAACCAGAAATGAGTGTTTATAAAGTACGTGATAGTTTCTTAGAAGAAGTAGCTAATTATGATGTTACTATTATGAATTTAGCTAATGGAGATATGGTAGGACATACCGGAGTTTATGAAGCTGCAGTAGAAGCTGTTGAAGATATGGATAGTTGTCTTGCTATGTTCTATGATAAAGTCGTAAAAGAATTAGGTGGAGTGTTAATAATAATTGCCGATCATGGTAATTGTGATGTGATGTGGGATGAAAATCATAAACCAGTTACATCTCATACAACTAATCCAGTTCCATGTATTGTGACTGTTGAAGGAATTGAATTGAATGACGGAATACTTGCTGATGTTGCTCCAACTATGTTAGAACTATTAGGACTAGAAATTCCTGAAGAAATGACTGGCAAATCTTTAATAAAAAAGTAAAATTTAATATTCATTTAATAAAACTATAATATATTAATAGAGGAGAGAGTTATGAAAAAGAATTTATTAGGAGTATCGTTATTAACGATAACAAGTTTATACTTTTTATTAGCCGCTATTATTATTTTAATAGCCATACTTACTGATATACCGGTTATTTATGGTATATTTGCAAGTATTATTATTTTGATTTTACAATTTCTTATTTCACCATGGTTAACTGATCTTTCAATGAAGTGGTTTTATAAGGCGCAGTTTGGTTATGAACTACCAGAAAATATTAAAGCTTTTGTAGAAGAAGTTTGTAAACAAAATAATATGAAATTCCCAAAGATTGGATATATCGATGATGGAGCACCTAATGCTTTTACTTATGGTCGTACTAAAAATGATGCTAGAGTAGTTGTTACTAGGGGTGTTTTTGAATTACTTAATGAAGATGAAGTAAAAGCTGTAGTTGGTCATGAGTTAGGACATGCTGCCCATTATGATATGTTGTTTATGACAGTTGCCCAATTAGTACCATTGGTATTATATGGAATTTATGAAATATGTATGGACAATGAAAAAGGTAGTAGTAGAAGTAATAGTAATAATGGTGATTATACAGCACTGATTGGATTAATTGCTTATGTATTATATGTTATTAGTAATTATATTATTTTAATGTTGTCTAGAACTAGAGAGTATTATGCAGATAGTTTTTCAATAGAAGCTACTAAGAATCCAAACTCTTTAGCTAGTGCTTTAGTAAAGATAGGTTATGGTTTAACTACTGCACCTACTAATGCTAAACACTCAGCTGCTAGAAGTAATGCTTTAGGTATTTTTGATTCTAAAACTTCAAAAGCATTGATTGTATCTAGTCAAGATGATGGACAAATATCAAAAGATAATATTAAACAAGCAATGAAATGGGAACAATGGAATATATGGGCTAAATGGTATGAATTCAATTCTACTCATCCATTGATTTCTAAGAGATTATTGGCTATTTCAAATCGTAGTAGTGAATTTAATCAAGAACCATATATTACATTTGATTTAAAGAAAGAAGAATCATATGTAGATGATTTCTTAATAGAAGTATTAATCAATGTTTTACCATTCTTGGCATTTATAATTAGTTTAGTTATATGTGTATTTATACTTGTTAATGAAGGTAATGTTTTATCAATAGCAGGAATTTGTTTATTAGTAATTTTAGCATTTTCATTTATTAAATTTAGAAGAAAATATAGTAATGAACCATTTAAAGAAACTACTGTTAGAGATTTATTAAGTGAAGTAAAAGTATCTCATATTACTTCAATACCTTGTTCATTGGAAGGGATAATTATTGGTAGAGGTAATCCGGGATGTATATTTAATGAGGATTTTGTAATTAAAGATGATTCAGGAATTATTTTCCTAGATTATAATCAACCAATTAATGTAGTTAATAAAATATTTGCTTTATTTAAATCACCAGAATACTTTGATAAAAAAGTAAAAGTAAATGGTTGGTATCGTAGAAGTCCAGTTCCTTATGTAGAATTAAAAACAATTGAAATAGATGGACAAGTTAAGAAAGTATATACTTATAAGGTTTTATTAGTATTTTATGTTATTTGGTTAATACTAGCTGTATGTTTACTAGTAGCACCATTTATAATGTGATAATAGAAAGAGGTGGATAAAAAATGAGTACAAAGAAAGAGCAAGAGGAAAGAAAAGAAAATAGAAGAATAAAAGTTACTTATTTAGTTATGGTTGCATTCATCATAATGATATTTGTAGCTTTAGTAATCGCATTAAATAATGCTGGATTAATTAAATTTGAAGAATTGAATAAGTTTAAAACAAATAAAGCAGAGCTAAATTATACTGAAACAAATTCAAAGATAAAGGAAGGTATTTATATTACTGATGTTTCTGAAATAGTAGAAGAAGTTATGCCTTCAATTGTTTCTATTACTAGTAAAACATTAGTAAATTCTGGAATGTTTGGACCTTTTTATAATAGTGGTGAACAATATGCTGAAGGAGCAGGTTCAGGTATTATTGTTAGTAAGACTGATTCAGAATTATTAATTTTAACTAATAATCATGTCATTGAAGATGCAAAAGAATTATCTGTACAATTTGTAAATGAAAAGAGTGTTGATGCTACTGTTAAAGGTACATCTGAAAGAAAAGATGTAGCAGTTATAGCAGTTAAATTAAGTGATTTAGATAATGAAACTGTTGAATCTATAAAGATAGCTACAATGGGTGATAGTAATGCT
This sequence comes from Bacilli bacterium, assembly GCA_017512495.1. Classification (GTDB taxonomy): domain Bacteria; phylum Bacillota_I; class Bacilli_A; order RF39; family UBA660; genus UBA3789. The sequence continues at coordinate 15,361 of JAFWGF010000016.1, read as the reverse complement.
TTAAAAGTAGGAAATGGTATTATTGCTATTGGTAATGCATTAGGATATGGACAATCAGTTACTACTGGTGTTGTTAGTGCCTTAAATAGAGAAGTTACTGTTGACGAACATAAGACAAAAATGATTCAAATTGATGCAGCTATTAATGGCGGTAATAGTGGAGGAGCTTTATTAAATAATAAAGGTGAAGTTGTAGGAATTAATTCACTAAAATATTCATCAACTGTTACTAGTAATAATGCTAGTATTGAAGGTATGGGGTTTGCTATTCCAATTAGTGATGTTAAAGATTTGATTACTTCTTTAATGAATGGTCAAGAAGATAAGAGTGATGCGACTGTTGGTATTGAAGGGTATGTTGTTTCTGAAGAACAAAGTAAAGCTTATGGTTTCCCTATTGGTTTCTATATCTCTAAAGTAGTTAAAAATAGTGGAGCAGATAAAGCTGGTTTAGAGATAGGTAATATTGTTACTGAAATAGATGGTAATAAAGTAACTGCATTTTCTGATTTAACTGATGTCATTTATGATAAGAAAAAAGGTGATGTAGTTAAGTTAAAAATAAGCTATGTTGATGGCAGAAAATATAAAGAAAAAGAAGTAGATGTAACTTTATCTTAATAATTGTAAAATAAAAGAATACTAGTAAAATACTAGTATTTTTTTTGTTTTTGTGGTACAATGTTGAACGTTGCAAAAGAGGTGTAATTATGGAAAAAAGAAATGTTGCAATTATAGCTCATGTCGATCATGGTAAAACAAAATTGGTCGATGGTATATTAAAAAATTCAAATATGTTTAGAGAAAATGAAGATACATCTAATTTATCAATGGATTCTAATGCTATTGAAAGAGAGCGTGGAATAACTATTTTAGCTAAAACAACTGCTATTGATTATAAAGGGATTAGAATAAATATTTTAGATACTCCAGGACATGCTGATTTTGGTGGAGAAGTAGAACGTATCATGAATATGGTTGATGGCGTTATTTTGGTTGTAGATGCTTATGAAGGTGCTATGCCTCAAACAAGATTTGTTTTAAAGAAAGCTTTTGAAGCTAAAGTAAAACCAATAGTTGTTATTAATAAGATTGATAAAGAAGCAGCTAGACCTAAAGAAGTGTTAGATGAAATATTAGATTTATTTATCGAATTAGGTGCAGATGAAGAACTATTAGATTTTAAAACAATCTATACTTCAGCATTAAATCGTACTAGTTCATATGATGCTGAAATAGATTCTCAAACTGAAGGATTAACTAAAATATTAGATACTATTATAGAAGAAATTCCAGCACCTACAGGAGATGCTAATGCTCCATTACAATTTCAACCAGCATTACTTGACTATAATGAATTTGTTGGAAGAATTGGTATTGGTAGAGTTCAAAATGGTAAGATTAAAACAGGTGAAATGGTTACTTGCTGTAGATTAGATGGAACTACTAAACAATTTAGAATTCAAAAATTATTTGGTTATTATGGATACAATCGTATTGAAATAGAAGAAGCGGAAGCAGGAGATATTATCGCAATTGCTGGACTTGCTGATATTTCAGTAGGTGAAACTATATGTAATAATGATAATATTTTACCATTACCATTGTTACACATTGATGAACCGACTCTTCAAATGACATTCGGTTCTAATTCATCGCCAATGGTAGGTAGAGATGGTAAAATAGTTACTGCTCGTAAAATTGAAGAAAGATTAATGCGTGAAACTCAAAGAGATGTTTCTTTAAGAGTAGAACAGGTTTCAAATGAATCATTCTTAGTTAGTGGTCGTGGTGAATTACATTTAGGTATCTTAATTGAAAATATGCGTAGAGAAGGGTTTGAATTAGAAGTATCTAAGCCTCAAGTAATTATAAAAGAGATTGATGGTGTTAAATATGAACCATATGAAGAATTACAAATAGAAGTACCTGAAGAATCAGTAGGAAATGTTATTGAACAATTAGGAATTCGTGGTGGAAAAATGGAAAATATGACTAATTTTGAAAATCAAGTTAGATTATTATATACTATTCCATCTAGAGGATTAATTGGATTCTCAACTGATTTTATGACTCTAACAAAGGGTTATGGTATTATGAATCATACCTTTAAAGAATTTTTACCATATGAAAACATTGATATTGGAGAAAGAAAACTAGGGGTATTAGTATCTATGGAAAATGGTAATGCTACGGCATATTCAATTGGTAATTTAGAAGATCGTGGTATTATGTTTATAGCACCCGGAGAAGAAGTTTATGAAGGTATGGTAGTAGGAGAATGTAATCGTGAAAATGACTTAGCTGTTAATGTTGTTAAAGGTAAGCAATTAACTAATACAAGAGCAGCTGGTTCTGATCATACTGTAGTATTAAAGAGACCTAGACCAATTTCTTTAGAATATGCTATGGATTATATTAATTCAGATGAATTAATTGAAATTACACCTAATAATATTAGAATTCGTAAAAAGATTCTTAATACTGAAGAAAGAAAAAAATTTGATGCAAGAAATAAAAATAACTAGAAATAGTTATTTTTTTTAAAAATTTTGTTAAATTTATTGGACATTGAATTTCTTTTTGCTATAATTGATATAAGATGAAGATTGGAGGAACTAATATGGCTAATAATGAAACTAAAAAGCTTAGTCCTGAAGAACTTCAACAGACACAAGTAATTAACTTAAAAGATGTTGAAGAAGTGATTAAGATAGAAAAAAGAACAAGTAAAAAGCCAGCTATTATTTTAGGAATAATAGGATTAGCTTTATTAGTCAGCGGATCTAGTCTACAAGTCGCATTTTCATTAAAAGAAAAGAAAGAAGAACAGAGAAAAATTGAACAAAGAAAAGTAGTCGAAGTTGTTAAAAGCAGTATTGATTGTACTAAGACACTTTCAAGCGAGGAAACTGGTTTGAAAGAAGTGTATAAATATACTTTTTCATTTGAAGATGATAAATTAGTTAAAGAAAATAAAGTTTTAACTGTAACGGCATTACCTAATAATGCTAAAGGTACTGAAAGTATAAAGAATTATAAAGATAATTTTAAGAAATATCTTAATTCAACAACTGGTTATGAAGTGTCTATTAATGGAAATGATAGTGGTGTTGTAGTTACTACTATAATTGATCATAAAAAGATAGATGTAAGTAAACTTAATCCTAATCAAAAAGAAGTATCTGTAACTAATGTTGTTTTTAAAGAAGGAGTTTATAAAAATACTATTCTAGGGGAAATGACAAAATATCAATATAAATGTAAATAAAAAAAGCTGCAATTATGCAGCTTTTTCATTCTTCTTTAAAGTTCTTACTTCTTTAGTAGATAATCTTACTTTAGTACCATCTTCTAATCTATAAACTTGTAAATTAAGTTTTTGTCTCTTTTTAGTAGCGTTTAAAGCATGAGATCTCAAATTTTTTACATTACCTTTTCTTGTTGTTACATTAACTGCCATAATATCCCTCCTTCGGTACAACTTCACTTGCCATATAACTTTACCATAAATATGCCATAAAGTCAAATAAATTACTGAAAAGATTACAGTAAAATATGATAAAATATAGGTAAGGAGGTATTTATATGTATAGTTTATTATATAACAAAAGTAATTATACTTTATTATCAAGTCTATTAAAGATTGATGATATTGTTTCATATGCAAAAAATAATAATATCTCCGCAATAGCACTTAGTGATAATAATATGCATGGAACTATGGAATTTATTAATAAGTGTAAGAAAGAAAATATTAAACCAATTATTGGTTTAAGTATAACTATTGATAATAAGGAAATAGTCTTATATGCAAAAGATTATAAAGGATATCAAAGTTTAATAAAAATAGCTACTATTCAGAGTGAAAGAAGTATTAATTCAGATGATTTAGATAAGTATAATAAAAATGTTATTTGTATTATACCTTTTAGTAGTAGAGAGTTAATTGATAAATTAAAGAATACTTATGTAGATTTATATTTAGGTTATTCTAATAAGACTGAAGAGAAAGAAGCAAGGATTTTAACTAAAGAAATTATTTTCTTCAGAAAGAGCTTATATTTAGATAAGAAAGATAGTGAATTATTACCATATTTATATCGTATAAGAGATGGTAAAACTATTAATGATGATATGGACTATGATATTTCTAATCATGAACTTAATGTTACTAATATTAAAGAGTTTAGTAGTGAAGATGGTCTAGTTAATATTTCTAAGGTAATAGATATGTGTAATTTAGAATTTCCTGAAGTAGAGAATTTATTACCTATATACGATGTATCTAATCCTAAAAAGTATTTATTTGATTTGTGTCGAGCAGGATTAACTAAAAGATTAGGTGGAGAAATACCTGATAATTATAAAGAAAGATTAGTTTATGAATTAAAAGTTATTAATGATATGGGATTTAATAATTACTTTTTAGTTGTTTATGACTATATTAAATTTGCTAAAAAAAATAAGATATTAGTTGGTCCAGGAAGAGGTAGTGCTGCAGGAAGTTTAGTTGCTTATTCATTGGGTATTACTGATATTGATCCTTTAGAATATGGTTTGTTATTTGAAAGATTTTTAAATCCTGAAAGAAAAACAATGCCTGATATTGATACTGATTTTCCTGATAATAAAAGAGATTTAGTAATTGATTATGTTAAAGAAAAGTATGGAGAAAAAAGAGTAAGTGGAATTATTACTTTTGGTACACTTGCTGCTAAACAAGTAATTAGAGATGTTTCTAGGGTGTTAAATATACCTCTTTATAAAGTAGATGCATTATGTAAATTTATACCTAATATGTCACATGATAAATTAATAGATGTTTATAATAATAATGAAACATTTAGAGTAAGAGTAGATAGTGATAGTAGTTTAAAAAAGATGTTTCAGATTGCTAGTAAAATAGAGGGATTTCCTAGACATATTTCTTCTCATGCTGCTGGTATTGTCATGAGTAAAGTCGATTTAGATGAGGTTATTCCATTAGAAAAAGTAGATGATATGTATTTAACTGGGTATTCTATGGAATATTTAGAACCATTAGGTTTATTAAAAATGGATTTTCTTGTTATTAAGAATTTAACTTTAATAGATAATGTTATTAAAGATATTAAAGAAATATATGATGAAGAAGTAGATTTTAATAAGATACCTCTAGATGATAAAGAGACATTAAAATTATTTGGAGAAGCTAATACTTGTGGAATATTTCAATTTGAGTCTGCTGGTATGCGTAATTTCTTAAGAAAATTAAGACCTAATTCAATTAATGATATAATTGCGGCAATTGCTCTTTTTAGACCGGGAGCAGCTGTAAATATTGATAGTTATATTAGAAGAAAACACGGAGAAGAAAAGATAACTTATTTAGATGAATCTTTAGAAGAAATTACTAAAGATACTTATGGCATATTAATCTATCAAGAACAAATTATGCAAGTCGCATCTCGTTTTGCAGGATATACTTTAGGTGAAGCTGATATTTTAAGAAGAGCTATGAGTAAGAAAAAAGTTGATCTTTTAAAATCAGAAGAAGAGAAGTTTATTACTAAAAGTGAAGAGATGGGACATAGTGAAGAAAAAGCTAAAGAGATCTTTAATTTAGTATTAAATTTTGCTGGTTATGGATTTAATAAATCTCATTCAGTAGTATATTCAGTAGTAGCTTATAAGATGGCTTATTTAAAATGTCATTATAAGACTGTGTTTTTTGCCAATTTATTATCTAATGTAATTGGTAGTGAAACTAAAACTAATGAGTATATTATGGAAGCAAAAGCTAATAAGATAGAAATAGAAAAACCAACTATTAGTAATAGTGAATCTAGATATATTGTTAAAGATAATACAATTATTTATCCAATATCTAATATTAAAGGAATTGGAGTAGTGGTATCTAAACAAATAGAAGAAGCTAAAAAAGATGGATCATTTACTGATATATATGATTGCTTCAGTAGATTGTATATTGCAGGTATTGGCAAAAAAACATTTGAAATACTAATTATGGCAGATGTTTTTAATGAGTATAAGTATAATAGAGCTACATTAATGTATAATTTAGATAGCTTGTTTAATTATGCGGAACTTACTAAAGATATTGATCCGTCATTGGTTATGAAACCAGAATTAGAAATTCAAAAAGAGTATGAACAAAACTATTTGTTAGAACAAGAAAAAGAAGTATTTGGTTTTTATCTGTCATCTCATCCAACAACTATGTATAAGGGTAATAATCCAAACTGTGTATCTTTAAATGAATTAGATAATTATTTATATAAAACTATTGATATGTTAGTTTTAATTGATAAAATTAAAGTAATTAATACTAAAAAAGGTGATAAAATGGCTTTCATTACAGGTAGTGATGAAACTAAATCTTGTGAATTTACTTTATTCCCTAAAGTATATAGTAACTATCAAGAACTAACTAGAGGTAATATTATAAAAATAAGGGGTAAAGCTGAAAAAAGACTAAATGAAATTCAAGTAATAGTTGATAGGATAAAAGTATTACAAGGAGAAGATAATGAAGAATAGAGAAAACATTTATAAAATTACTGCTATTATTTTAATGTTAGATCAGTTTATTAAGATATTGATTAATAAATATCTTACTTTAGGTAGTGGAGTTAAAGTAATTCCTAATTTCTTTTCAATTATTTATCTAAAAAATACTGGCGCAGCATTTTCTATTTTAAAAGATAGTACTATTCTTTTAGTAATTATAAGTGCTATTGTAGTTGTGTTATTAGATAGATATATTAAGCATGAAAAAGAATTTACTAAGTTAGAAGAAATTAGTTTGGGATTAATTATGGGTGGTATTTTTGGTAATTTAATAGATAGAATTATTCACCATGGAGTAATTGATTATTTAGCTTTTAAAATATTTACTTATGATTTTCCAGTATTTAATTTAGCTGATATGGCAATTACAATTGGAGTGGGTTTGCTAATTGTTAGTAGTTTTATAAAAAAGAAGGGTAGATAAAATGCAAGAAGCTTTTTATGAGATAATTAAAGAGGCAAGTACCGGCAAAGTCATCATTGATAATGATGAATGGAATTTTCCTTTTGATACAATTATTTATGAACAAGAAAAAGAAAAAATTAACTATTCAAATGATAATGAATGTACTTTAATTATTAAAGATGAAGATAAATTCTTTGAATTATTAGAAGAATATTTAAATTTAGAATTATCTTTAGATAGAAAAACACCTAGATTTGTTGATAAGAGTGGTAAAGCTAAAATTAAGTGGTTAATTATGCATTTATTAGCTAACGCAACTACTAATGATTTTAATAATCCTTGTGAATTGATTGAAAGAAATATAGCTTTCTTGAGTGATCATACTATAGATTTTTTAAATAAAGAATTAGAATTAGATTTAAAAAAGTTAAATAATAGTAAAATGATAATTAAAAAGAATTTAACTTCTACTAGTATGGAAACTCCATATAAAATAGATTTTAGTTTAAGAAAAGAAATTTATGGGGAAATAGTAGATTATAATCTACCTAGTATTTATTATGGCATTGATAATGATACTTGTTATATTTATAGTATTTTAGTTCCTAAGGATAAGAAAAATTTATCTTCTAATGAATTGAAATATCAAAAACAAATGAATCGTTTTCTTTATAAATTAAATAGTGGAGTAGAAGATACTAAAGACTATTATGATTATAAAACAGGATTAAGTGATTATTATCCTGAAGGAAATATTAGTGATGTTACTCATTCTTTTGTTTTAACTTTAAGTACTTTTATTTCGTTATTACAAAGAAGTGGCATTAAAACTGTAAAAGCAGTATCATATTTACCAATGAGATTTTTATCTAGATCTTTAGCTTCAGAAGAGTTAATTGATAAACAAGAAGAATTAGAATTAAGAAATGATAATTTACAAAATAATATTACTAATAAATTTATAAGAACTTTTTTAAGAGTTGCTTATCATAATAAAAATATAGATATTATTAATTATCCATATGAAGTAGATGAGTTCTTATCTATTGATTTACAATCTAAAACTAAAGAATTGGATAGTATGATTCTAGAAGAAGTATCTGAAGATATTGAGGAGAGAATAAAATGAGTATAGAGGCATTTAAAAAATTTTATAAAGAAGAAAAGAATATTTTAAATGATAAGCTTAATGAATTTAATAATAAATTAGTAATTGAAGATAATCTGTTTATTAAGGAGAACTTAGAGTATTTTAAAAATTTAAATTCTGATGGTAAATTAATTAGAGGTTGTTTAGTAAACTTAGGTTATTACCTATTAAAAGATAATAAAGAATATAGTAATGATTTAGCTTTAGCTTATGAAGTCTTTCAAACTGCTATTTTAGTTCATGATGATATTATTGATCATGATACTTTAAGAAGAGGTAAAGATACTATTCATTTTGCTAATTACAAAGTTTATAATGAATATTCTGATGATTCTGAAGAAATAATTAATCTTACTAATTCAATTGCTTTATGTATAGGGGATTATGGTTTATATAGTGCTAATAAGATAATTAGTGAGGCTTATGCCAAAGATAAAAACTTAGCTAAAATATTAAATTGCTTTAATGATACTGTTCTTAATACAATTAAAGGTGAATTGTTAGATGTAATATTACCTTTTCGTAGTAAAAATACTAATATAGATCAAAAGACTATTAATAATAGTGTTATGGAGATTTATCGCTTAAAAACAGCATATTATACTATAATAGGACCTTTATCAGTAGGAATGATGTTAGCTGGATCTAATGATAAAAAGATTAAAGAGATTAGTAAATTTGCTGAAAGAGTAGGAATTGCTTTTCAAATACAAGATGATATTTTAGGAATTTATTCTGATCAAATAGGTAAAGTAGTAGGTTCTGATATTAAAGAATTTAAACAAACTATTTTATATTCATATATTATTAAGACTGAATATAAAGATGAATTATTAAAGTATTATGGAAAAAATGAATTAGATGATAAAGTTATAAAAAGAGTGAGAGAATTATTTGAAGTATCAGGAGCTTTAAAGTATGCAAAAGATATAATGAATAAGTACTATGATGAAGCTATTGATATTTTAAATGATATTAATTGGATAGATTTAGATAAGAAAAAAATCTTACAAGGATTTGTAGAATACTTAAGAGAAAGAAATAAATAATGGGTCGTGGTAGAATGTATTTTGACTTAGATGAGTTAGATATTGACATAAAAAAAGAAATATATTTTTCATATGGAATGATTTTTACTTATCAAGGGGAAGACTATTATTATAAAGGTAATAAAACATTGAGTAGTATTTACAATGAAATATTAGCTAAAAAGATTGCAGATAAACTAGGAATATCTTGTTGTGAGTATTATTTAGGTAGTTATTTTGACGATTTGGGTTCCGTATCTAAAATGATTTCTAATGATAAATTTATTAGTATGAGTAATTTATTATTAAATAGTTATGGAATAACAAAGAATAAAAATAATATTCAGGATATAAATACAATGTTTGATAATATTTTTTCTTTTGAAATAAGTGAAAAATTGAAAAGTGATTTATTAGATATTTTTCTATTTGATGTATTAATTGGTAATTGCGATCGTAATTCTGATAATTATGGCTTAATATTAGATGATAATCCAAGATTTGCTCCTTTATTTGATAATGAAAATATGTTATCTGATTATTCTATTTATTATGGTAACTATACTTTAGGAATAGATGAAGATGATCTTGATGATGAAAATATAATAGATAAGTTATTTGAACGTAATCCACAAACTAAAGATCGATTAAAAGAAATGCTTCCAATAATATCAGAAGAATCATTAGAAAGTATTTTTAAAGAATTAGAAAAAGAATATGAGATAAATAAGTATATTAAAGAACAAGTAATGGATAGATTTTCTATTAATAGAGAAATGATAAAAAAATGTTTAAATAGAAAAGTTAAAAAGAGGTGATTAAATGGAAAGGTTTAATGCAGCAAATAAGGCTAGTATTTTAGGAATACTAGGTAATGTTATATTATTAATTCTAAAGGCTAGTATTGGTTTTATTAGTAATAGTCAAGCTATGATAGCTGATGCTTTTAATAGTTTTGGAGATGTACTTTCTTCTTTACTTACTTTTATTGGTAATAAAATAAGTTCTAAGAAAGCAGACGATGATCATCACTTAGGGCATGGTAAAGCAGAATATATTTATGCCTTTTTAATAAGTATTATTATGCTTGTAACTTCTGCAATGGTTATTAAAGGGGCTATTGTTACATATCTTAATCATACTAAAATAGATTTTTCTATATATTTGATTATTATTTGTATTATTACTATTGTTGTTAAATTTGGTTTATATTTATATACTAGAGAAGTTGGTAAAAAGCATCATAATATTTTAGTAGAAGCTAATAGTAAAGATCATCGTAATGATTGTTTTATTACAATGATGACACTTATATCTTCTATATTAGGTATTTATATTGTTGATATAATTATTGGTATTATTATTTCTTTGTGGATTGCTTATACAGCTATTAAGATATTTAAGGAAAGCTATGATGTATTAATGGATAAAGCTATGGATGATATAACTGAAGAAAAAGTTCTTGAGATTGTAAAAAAGCATGATGAAGTTTTAAAAATTCAACATTTTAATAGTACTCCAGTAGGTTATAAATATCAAATTTCATTTACTATCTTTGTAGATGGTAAGTTATCTACTTTTGAATCTCATGAAATAGCTGATAGTTTAGAAAAAGAAATTAATAAAGAAATACCTGAAATATATTTAAGTGTTATTCATGTCAATCCCATGAATGTAAAGCAGAAAGATAAGTAGTGTATTATTGATAAAATATGTTATAATTAAGTAGATTAGGAGTGGTAATATGAACATGGATGAAATATTCGATGAAAAAGCAGAAAAAAACTTTGATATTAAATCAAAGAGAATTAGTATGCTTAAAAACTATGGTGAAAACTTTCAAGAAAAAGATTATATTACTAATCCTGCTATAGGTAGAGATGAACAAATTAAACAATTGATATTAATATTATTAACTCCCGATAAATCAGCAGTTTTAATCGGAAAACCCGGTGTTGGTAAAACTGCTACTGTTGAAGGTTTAGCTTATCGTATTCAAAAAGGCGAAGTACCTGATATTTTAAAAGGATATCAAGTTATTAAATTAAATACAGCAGCTCTTTTAGGAACAGATCCAATTACAGGTGAATCTAAAGTTCAAACATTAATTGATGAATTAAAGGATAAAACGAAGTTAATATTATTTATTGATGAGATTCATACATTAATGGGGACAAAGGGAGAAGCTTTAGACTTTGCTAATATGTTTAAGCCAGCCCTAGATCGTGGAGATATAAAAGTAATAGGTGCTACTACAACAGAAGAATATGAAAGATATATTTTAAGAGATAAAGCTTTCGTTAGACGTTTTCAAAAAGTAGAATTAAATGAACCTACTAGAGAAGAGAATATTCAAATATTGATTGGAACACTTCCTAAGATAGAAAAGAGAACTGGTGCTAAGTTAATGTACACATCTTTTATTCAAAGAAAGATTATGGAATTTGTTACAGATATAACTAGTGAATATAAAAGAATTTATGAAATAGGTTCTAGATATCCAGATGTATCCTTGACAATAATTCAACAAGCTTTTTCTAATGCTTTATTTGATAATCGAAGAGATGTTAATATTATCGATATAAAGAGAGCTATTATGAGTAGTAAAAATATTTATCCAGATGTAATTAGAAAATCAATGCCAGAGTTTGATAAAATATTTGCAGATCAAATAGCAGAATATAATCAAACTGCGATAGGTAATATAGAGAGACTATCTGAAGATAAATAGAATAAGATGGTGGTGATAAAATGAGATGTAAAAAGTGTGGTAAAGTAATCCGAAAAGATGAAAGATTCTGTGAAGGATGTGGTTATTACAATGGAGAAAAAGATAGTAGTGGTTGGGATGATTCATTTGATGACATTAGTTTAGATGAAGAAGAAACTGAACCCGAAAAAGAAGAAACTTTTGAAGAATTTGATCTAAAAACCGAAGCAGATGATAAACCACAAAAATTTCATTATGAAAATGAAGATTTATTAGAAGCATATATTGGTGAAGACTATAAAATGATTAAAAAGATACCATTTAATATTTATGCGTTTTTACTTAATTGGAGTTATGTTCTATATCGTAAATTATATATTACTGGTATTTTAGGGTTAATTGTAACTGCAGTAATCGCAATCTATTTTAGAGAAATTATATTTACATATTGGCTTATTATGATGGTTGCTTTAGGAATATTGTTTAATTTCTATTATGTTTTTGTAGCTAAGAGAAGAGTAGAACATATTAAAAATAAATATAGTGATTTAGATCGTTTTGGAATAGTTAATATTTGTGAAGAAAAAGGTGGAGTTAACTTATTCTTTGCTTTAATCGCATATATTATATTTTTAGCAGTTATTATTTTGAATTATGTTAATATTTTTTATAATCCTGATCATAATCCTAAATTTTGGAAGGAAAATACTGAAAATAAGGCTACTTGTAACTCTTTAATTAAAGTAAGTTATAATAATTTAGAGACATATAAAGTTCCTGGAACTATTGAAGAAGCTGTTTGTAAAATATCAAAAGCTAATTTTCCAGAATATGATGTTTATATGAAAACAAAAGATAAGAATAAAACATATTATGCTTATTTCCATGCTGAAACAGATGGATTAGTATATAAACGTAATACTAGTGAAATAAATAGTTTAGAATTAAAGAAAGCAAATGGATTAATTACTGATGAAGAACAAGCTTTATTAAATTCTTTAAAACAAATAGAAAATAATTATAGTGATATTTCAAGACAGTCTAAGAAGGAAGACGAATTAATTAATAGTAAGAATAATAAATCAGAGAAGCTGAACTTCATTTTTTCAAAAGAGGAAATAATAAGATAAAAGAGAATTTGCTAATTCTCTTTTTTTAGAGTATAATTTAATATAGGAGGGATATTATGTGTGGAATAATAGGTTATAAAGGAAAAAAACATCCTGAGGATATTTTGATTAATGGTTTGAAAAAATTAGAATATCGTGGATATGATTCTGCAGGAGTTGCTTTTAAGAATGATAAGGAAATTCAAATAATAAAAAGTGTTGGAAAGATTTCTAAGTTAGAGGAAAAACTAAATAATGAAAAAATAATTGATTGTAATTTAGGAATAGCTCATACTAGATGGGCAACGCATGGAGAACCTAATGAGAGTAATGCACATCCTCATAAAGTTGGTAAGATTACGCTAGTACATAATGGAATTATTGAGAATGCTGGTATACTAAGAGAAAAATTACAGAAATTAGGTGTGAAATTTAATAGTAATACTGATACAGAAGTAGCAGCTGCGCTTATAAATCAACATTATGATGGTGATATGAAAAAAGCTTTACAAGCAGCAATTAAAGAGATAAAAGGTAGTTATGCTTTAGCTATTCTTTGTGAGGATGATGATAAGCTATATGCTATTCGTTGTCAGTCACCATTAATATTAGGAGTAGGTAAAGATGAATACTTTGTTACTAGTGATATTGGGGCTATTTTAAAATACACAAGAGATTATGTTTTGTTAGGAGAAAATGAAATAGTTGTTGTAGATGATAAAGGCTATGAAATTACTAAAGATAATAAAAAAGTAACTAGAGAAGTACAAACTAGTAATTTAAGTAGTGAATCTACTGGTCTTTGTGGTTATGATCATTATATGTTAAAAGAAATTATGGAAGAGCCAGTATTGGTAGATAATTTAAGTAATAAATATATTAATGATTTAGATAAACTACCAGATATTAAAAAATATAAACATATTCATATAGTAGGTTGTGGATCTGCTTATTATGCTGGAATGATTGGTAAGAATCTATTTGAAGATGCAGGATTAGAAGTAGAAATAGATGTAGCTTCTGAATATCGTTATCGTAATATCATTTATAAAGAAGATACTTTAGTAATATTAATATCTCAATCAGGAGAAACAGCAGATACTATAGCTGCTATGAGAAAAGCTAATGAAAAAGCTGATACAATGGCTATTGTTAATGTAGATGGTTCTACTATTGCTAGAGAATGTACTTATAAAGTATTAATTGAGGCAGGTAGAGAAGTTGCAGTAGCTACAACAAAAGCTTATATATTACAAGTATTGATTCTAAGTTTGCTTGCTTATAGATTAGATCCTGATGGTACGTATGTTGAAGATTTAAGGAAGTTGCCTCAACAATTAAAAGTATTGATAGATAAAACAGGTTTCTATAAAAAATTGGCTGATGCTATATATAAACATGAGGATGTTTTCTTCATTGGTAGAAAAGTAGACTATGCAATTAGTATGGAAGGTAGTTTAAAACTAAAAGAAGTATCTTATATTCATAGTGATGCTTATCAAGCAGGAGAATTAAAGCATGGAACAATTTCATTAATAAAGGATGGTACTATTGTTTTTGCTATCGCAACAGATGATGATATTAGGGATAAAACTATTTCTAATTTGGAAGAAGTAATTTCTCGTGGAGCTTATCCAATTTATGTAGGTAATGAAGACGTAGGTTATGAACATAAAATAATTGTTCCAAGAATTAATAAAAAACTACAACCATTACTTGTAGTTCCAACTCTTCAAATGATTGCTTACTTTGTAGCTTTTAAAAGAGGTTGTGATATTGATAAACCAAAGAATTTAGCTAAGAGTGTAACAGTCGAATAGTATTATCAAAAATAAATATTCTTAATATAATACATTGAAAGGAGAATATTTATGTATACATATGGATATCCAGTATATCAAAATAATAATGACGGTTTCGCTAATAGTTGGTGGGCAATATTTATCGTTATAATCATTATCTTCTTCTTATTCTGGGGATTTAATGGTAATAACGGTCATAATAATTGTAGATAAAAAAACTCAAGGAAATTCCCTTGAGTTTATTTTTATATGGGGCCATAATTTAACGTGTTTACGAAAAATCGGCACAAATCTATGAATTGAGACTGACTCAATTACTTAAACAAAATATACCACACCATTTTGACATTTGCAAATGATTATGATTTGTCGTATTTATAAAAACCTTCCCCAGAGGATTTCCCTAATTTTCCTTCTTCAATATATTGGTTTAACATATTTAACATTCCTTTGTAATTATAAGGTAACATCATTTTCTTTAATAAAGGACTCATTAATCCAGGAACTTTTTGATATTGTTCAACTATATTTTTTGCAGTTGTCAATCCTACAGTATCAATAATTTCAAATGGTCCTTTTGGAG